>JALRCB010000131.1 GCA_023257525.1 Candidatus Nanopelagicales bacterium | reverse complement strand
CATGAGCAACAAATCCAAGACTAAATTCAAGCATCCGGCCAGGTAGTTGAAAGTGTAGCCAGAGCCACCGTTCTTGTGCTGATGAATCGGATGTGTTTTGGGCAATACCAGCTACAATCATAACGTATAACGATAGGCTAAATAGAGTAATAATACCGATCCGCTTGTTGATGCTTATGCCCGAGATTCGAATTGCCAAAATCGGTAGCGCCAGATAAAAACACATTTCGACTGGCAGGCTCCAGAAAGCTGGGTTGACTTGGGTTGCAATCGTTTGGTTTTTCAAGGTCTGAAGCAAGAAAACATGGCTCCAAAAATATTCAAGGCTGCGCTGACCGATGCTGACATAGAGCAGAAGACTTACCCAGTAAAGCGGAAGGATTCGAGCGAATCGTCGAAGGACAAAGGGACCTAATTTTGAAATACCTTCGCGTAAATGGGGTGCAAAGACAAAGCCACTTAGTACAAAAAATAGATCAACACCCAGCCACATACCAGCACTGAGCGTGTCATGAAGGTTGAGTCCGGCTCGATAGTGCATCAGCATGACCATTAGCGCACCGATACCGCGCAAAAGCTCAATAGCCAGATTCATCGAAAATCCGTATCTCCTGAAATAGCCCAAATGCCGTTTGCTAAGTCTTTAGGCATCTCAGGCTGCGGATACACACTAATCGCCATCTCGAAATCCAGGTTCACGATGCAGTTGGGCCTGGACGAACTGGCCATCGCTAGCCATTCGGCTTTTAGCACTGGGCTGCACCAAGCACTTAGATTGCCAACCTTAACGAGTTGGCTGGCCTTGTGAAGGCATCGATCCATCCAGATGGATGCTTGGTGAGGTGAGCAGATCCAGTCGATTAATTCAATGTTACCTGGTTCTTGGTTGTGAATTTTGAAAATGGCACCCCCAATACTTTGATCGATATACCAAATATAGCCGCGAGATTGTGGAAATCTCCAGTGCCAGTATGCGTAGCTTCTAACAGCACAAACCGCATCACGCTCTTTCGCAGCTCGAAGGCATAGTTCGTCAAACATAGTTTGATCGAAGCGCTCATCAAACGGATCATCGCTCACTGCGCCTTCGGCATGCGGCCGGAGCGACCATTGCGCTTCAGACATCACTCCACAGTGAGCGTACAGCGCTTGAAGCTTGCCTTGTTTCAAATGGCGTGCGTTGGGGAAACCAAATGCATAACGGAAGTATCCTCGCGGCTCGAGTTGCTCGGCAAAAAAACCTTCGGTTAGAGCAGCGAAACGATTATGGCGGGCGATTCCAACACGGGCAGCTGGATCTACCATTACATCACCGATTTGAAGCGCATCGAGTAGGATTCCTCGGTGATACATTTTCCGCGGAAATCCTGCGTAGTGTGCGAGCAGTTGGCCTTCCTTGGATTCAATACGAGCAACAATGCCATCAAATTGCGGGTCACTGTTATATTTCCAGTTATACCAATTTTCATCGGGTAGATGCCCGAAGCATTTGTTAAAAAGCGCTTTCACTTCGGCTTCGGGATCCGACCATTGGTGTCGGGTGCTAAAAATGCCTTGTTCAAACCCAGCCGCTTGAATTGTTATATCCGCCAAACAAATTTCGTGGGAAAACAATTTATCGTTTGTGTCCACAAGCGCTTCTGTATGCACGGACATCGCTAGGTCGTTGGGCGTGCTTTTGTTATGACTTGGTTTACTTGATCTTGCCTCGACGGTTCTTAATTGCGCACATAGTAGAAGTTCGTAGTGACCCTTCATGAGATGAACCTGTGGCCAGTGTATCGATAAAACATAAGCGATGGTGTCGTCCCAATCGTTCTCATTATCAAACGGGTTTATATTAATCGCTTCAACTTCGGCAACTTCCATGATGCTGATCGCTTGTCGGTGAATGACGAGGCGATAATCAAGTTGGTCAGATGCTTCTGGCCCGACTCGAACTAGACTCACGACGAGGTCGCGATCAAGAAATCGGCTTTTTGCACTCTTTATGCGATCAGCTTTAAACGCATGCTCGTTACTGGTATCAAGTGGCAACGGGTGCTGCATCAGTTGCGTGATCAACATTCCGTCAAGTTTCACACGGAGGTCAACATTATTTTGTTTGTGCGCCCAGGTTATTTGCGCTTTCCCTTCAAATGACAAGCGCCTAATGGTCGGTTTTTGAGTGGGCAATGCGATAGGACTTCTCCCGACGTTCAGCGATCTTAACCAATCTTGATACTGAGTCACTATGGTTTGAGCAAGGCCGAGTGCTTTGGTGTGGCCTTGTTCGAGCCAGAGGACACGATCGCAAAGGGCCTCGATTTGATACATCGAGTGGGAACAGAAGACGATCGTGCAGCCCATCTGCTTCAAAGCCATGATGCGTTCAAAGGATTTACGTGCGAAGGCCCCGTCACCGACAGAAAGTGCCTCATCGATTATGAGGATGTCGGGCTGAATGCAAACGGCCAGCGCAAAGCCAAGGCGAACGACCATACCTGAGGAGTAGGTCTTCACTGGCTCATCGATAAAGCTGCCTATGTCAGCAAAGTCGATGATATGTGGCAGGGTGGTTTGGATTTGTGCGCTGCTAAGACCCATAAGGGCTGCGCCAAGTTCAATGTTTTCGCGGCCGCTGAATTCTGGGTGAAAGCCAGCACCAAGTTCTAAAAGGGCACTGA
>JALRCB010000130.1 GCA_023257525.1 Candidatus Nanopelagicales bacterium | reverse complement strand
AGCAATGCCGCCGCTGACGCCAAGGACTACGTTAAGTGATTTTGTTCGTGCTGAGGAAGTCACGGAAAGTTCCGATAACTACGGTCGGTTAAACCGACTTAAGCAGCAGTTTCCGGTTCAATGGTCAATTTGCCTTCGTTGATTTCGCGAAGTGCAATTGACAATGGCTTTTCTTGATTGCCGGATTCAACTAGTGGACCAACGTATTCAAGAAGACCTTCACCAAGTTGTGAGTAGTAAGCGTTGATCTGACGAGCACGCTTGGCTGCATAGATAACCAATGCATACTTGGAGTCCGCGACGGCCAAAAGTTCGTCGATCGGTGGGTTGGTGATGCCCTCTGGAGCGGCTGCAGTCACGTTGGACTCCTTGAAATCAGTGATTTGGGAAAACTCTTACTGGAGATATTGTACCAACTCGCGGGCTGCCCGCGAAACGTCGTCATTTACGATCACATGATCAAAGAAACCCGATGATTCCAACTCTTTTAAGGCGGTATCTAAGCGTTCTTGGATTTGGGTAGCGGTCTCAGTCCCCCGGCCAGCAAGGCGAGCTTCTAGGTCTGCCCAAGCAGGTGGCTCTAGGAAAACAAGAACGGCTTCAGGCATTGATTCCCTAACTTGGCGAGCACCTTGAACTTCAATTTCCAAAAGCACTGGAATGCCTTGAGCTAGTTTTTCTTCAGCAGATTTGCGAGGTGTGCCATAACGATTGCCGGCAAACTCTGCCCACTCTAGGAGTTCGTTGTTGGCAATCATGTCTGTGAACTCTTCTTGGCTGACATAAAAATAGTTTTCGCCGTGAACTTCACCAGGTCGTGGCGCCCGAGTAGTTGCAGAAACCGAGAGCCAGGTGGTTGGAAGTTCTTTCAGGGCCTCGCGAATAACCGAAGATTTACCAACGCCACTTGGACCAGAAAGCACAACTAAATGGGCGCTCATGAGGCCCGTCCATTTAATGCTGCCTTAAGTTTTTGAGCCTGAGTCGAACCCAAACCCTTCATGCGGCGAGATAACGCGATGTCGCAAGTTTCCATTAGTGCTGAAGCTTTAATTTTTCCAATACCTGGGAGTGATTCCAAAATTGTCACTACCCGCATTCCCGAAACTATGTCATCGCTATCTGCAACTGAAAGAACTTCGGTAAAGGTAACTTTTGATTCCTTTAGCTGGCGACGTAATGCTGCGCGCTTAGTGCGAACTTCAACAGCCTTGGCAGACGCAGCAATGCGTTGCTCATTAGTTAAGACTGGGACGGCCACTTCGCTATGTTACTAGCAATCGTGGCGGCAGCTTCAGCGATATTCGCAGCTGCGGTGATCGGCCGTCCGATAACCAACAAGTTAGAGCCATCTGAGAGTGCTTGCTCAGGGGTGGCAATCCGTTTTTGGTCACCAGCATCTGATCCTGCTGGACGAACGCCAGGTGTGATCAAAACCGTATCTGGCCCTACTTCAGCTCGAACCGCTGCAACTTCTTGGGGCGAGCAAACAATCGCGCGCGCTCCAGCTGCAACCGATTGTGATGCAAGGCGCTTAACGATGTCTTGGGCCGAACCATTCCAACCCATGGCAACAAGTTGGTCTTGGGAAAGTGAAGTCAGAATGGTTACCGCAGTTACGTAAGTATCTGGCAGCGCTTCAACCGCAGCTTTAACCATGTCTTGGCCACCTGAGGCGTGAACTGTTAAGTATTTAGGTGCCAGTTTGGCTACGGCATGAGCTGCGCCTGCAACAGTTGCTGGAATGTCATGGAGCTTTACGTCTAGGAATATGTCGCAACCACTTGCTTCGCGGGCAACATGAACTGCGTCATGACCATCGCGTAGGAATACTTCTAAGCCAACCTTTACCACCTGAACATGCGGCGCAACTGCGGAGGCCCATTCGCGCGCGGTTGCTAGATCAGGGGCATCCAGGGCTACTGCGATCGGAGCTTTAGACATCTTTGATCCTTCTGGTTTGTTCTAGGGCTAATTCTTGTGTGCCAAGCCAACAACTTCGCTTAGCGAGTTGTAGCCACGAGACTGTAGTTCTTGACCTAATTCATTTGCAATGCGCCAAGGTGCACCTGGATCCCCGAACACAACGGTTCCGATACTAACTGCACTGGCTCCAGCCGCAATGAACTCAAGTGCGTCGTGTCCGGTGCGAATTCCACCCATGCCAAGGATCGGTAAGTGTGGCAGCGCTGCATGCACTTGATAAATCGCGCGAACTGCAACTGGGCGAATTGCTGGACCAGATAAACCGCCTGTGCGACCGCCAAGCATTGGCTTCATTTGATCAACATCAATGACCATGCCCAGCAAAGTATTGATCATCGATACGCCATCAACGCCAGCATCAACAACGCTGTGCGCAATTTCCACAATGTCAGTCACATCTGGTGAAAGTTTTGCCAGAACTGGCGCATCAGAATGCCAAACCGATCGAACGGTTTCGATGACTTGTGCAGCTGAGACCGGGTTGCAAGCAAACACTTGACCGCGTGACTCAACGTTTGGACAAGAAATGTTTACTTCAAGACCATAGACACCTTCGACTTTGGCAAGAATTCGTGCGAGCTCACCGAATTCATCTACGTTATTGCCAGCAATTGAAACGATGGTTGTCACATTGTTTGCGCGTAGCCAGGCCAAGTCATTTTCTAAAAAGGATTCAATGCCTGGACCTTGCAAGCCAATGGAGTTGAGCAT
>JALRCB010000012.1 GCA_023257525.1 Candidatus Nanopelagicales bacterium | reverse complement strand
ACCGAAACGCGAAGTACCGGAACTGCTGCACTGAACATCATGATCAATTCAGGATTTGAGCTATGAATTGCAGCTGAATGTCCAGCGCCTGTAATACGCAAGATCGCTCGAGCAATATCGATTCCCCGAGTTGCAGTTGGTACGCGGACGAAACCTAGGACTGGGCACAATTTTTCGTGAGCTAAAGGTTCTTCGGGCACCACTAGATCAAATGGTGCAACTAAAACTCTAGTTTTGGCTGGAACTTTAATGCCCGCTTTTTCAGCAATCCAAACGGCGTCCTTGCCAACCATCTTGGTATTGAAGTGACCTTCTGGAAAAACTGCATTACGAACGGCATCGCGCTCTTCATCCTTCAATACATATGCACCTTCGCGAGCAAATGCTGAGAGTAATTTGTCGGCAATCGCTTCTTCTGCAATCACGACACTTTCGTTGGTGCAAAGAATTGAGTTGTCGAATGCCTTGCTTTCAATAATTCGAGCTGCAGTTTTTGCAAGATCAGCTGTGGCATCGACTAAAACTGGAACGTTTCCAGGTCCCACACCAATTGCCGGATTTCCACTTCGATATGCCGATCGCACAACTGGTGTGCCACCGGTAGCAACAATCACGTCAGTTCTTTCATCAGTCATCAACGCGTTGATTAGTGGAATCGAAGGGTCTTCAACGATTTGGATAATGCCATCTGGTGCGCCAGCAGCAACTGCAGCTTCTGCCATAGCTTTAGCGGCAGCGACACAAACTTTCTTTGCCATTGGGTGTGGGCTAATGATGATTGAGTTTCGCGTCATCAAAGCCAAAATGATTTTGAAGGAAACCGTAGCGACAGGATTAGTTGACGGGGTCAGTGCCAGAATCACACCGGCAGGACGAGGGATTGCAACAATTTTGTGTACTTCATCAATCTCTGGCGAAACAAAATCTTGGCCGCGGTAAGTTTCTACGATTCCCGTTGAGCAAGCAATGTTCTTTAGAACTTTATGTTCAACAACACCAAAGCCAGTTTCGGAAACGGCATCTCGCGCGAATTCCTGTGCTCTGGTGGCTAAAGCTGATGCAGCTGCGTCAACTATGCGATTCACTGTCGCGATGTCGTATTTCGCGTAGGCCCGGGCAGCCCAATCAGCACGTTCCACCATTGCACGACCGCGTGGCACGCCAGCTGGTTCAACCATTAACGGCTCAAAAGTCATTTCACTCATGCTGACCTGCGCTCATTGCGAATTTCGGCATACGCTTTTCCGATTGCCAATTCCGTTCTGTCTAGCATTTCTTCGGCAACTTCAGGCTTCAACAAAATACCTGGCTTGTACTGAAGTACTCGAGGATCCAGTGTGGAGAAGATTGCCCAAACACCATTTTCGTAAAGGTGACGCATTACGTACTTAGCACCTTGTGGATGTGCAAACTCCAGTCCCAGGATTACTCCGTTTTGGCGAATGCCCACAAACCAATCCGGGTAAGTAGCCTGCACTGCAGCTAAACGCTGACCAACATAATCGGCAATGTAGTGAACCATGGAACGAGTTTCTTCTCTGGAACAAATCTCAAGGGTCTTTAATGCTGCGATACAACCAAGTTCGGCACCGCCGAAAGTTGAAATATGACCGAAGCCATCTTCGTTAAGCCAGCCAGCTGCCTTCTCGGTGGCAAGTACTGCAGCAATTGGATAAAGACCGCCTGAAATTCCCTTTCCAGTAACCAGGATGTCTGGAGTAATTCCATGCTTAGTAATACCCCAAAGTTCGCCAGTGCGCATCAAACCGGTTTGCACTTCATCTGCAATATAAAGAGCGTCATATTTTTCGCAAAGCTTCTTAACGGCCTCTAGATAACCAGGATTAGGAAGTGGGAAACCATATGTTGCTGGGATGGTTTCCATGATTACCGCAGCAACATCTCGGTCACGGAGCGCATCTTCCATAGATTCTAGATCATTAAATGGAACGTGCGGGAATTCTTCTGGCCGATCCGAAAGAAACAGTTTTGAGAAACGATCATCGCCAGTTCCAACAGCTAACCCAGTGTGACCGTGGTACGCCTTAATGATGGAAACAATTTTGCGCTTTTGTGTGGCATGACGCGCAGTCTTTAGTGCGATGTCAATTGCTTCGCCACCACCAGAACCATAAATAACTTTGGATAGTCCCGCTGGTGCTGTTTTTATCAAGGCTTCGGCTAACGCAGTTCGAGCTAACGATGGGAAGTGGTGATTTCCAATATCAAAATGTTGCATCGCCATAGTTACGGCTTGAACAACTTCCGGATTTCGGTGGCCCAAGTTGTATGTACCACCATTTAGGTGCGCATCAATTAAACGCTTACCTGACATGTCGTAAATGAAATACTCTTCGCGTCGGTCAATTACTAGCGGGACACCGGAGTCAATCCAGAATTGAGTTTTGCCTGGATTCCAAAATTCTTTTGACTTCTCCAGCATCTGCTCTTTGGAGTCGTATGAGAATAAGCCGTAGTCGAATTCAGGTGCAGCTGTATCTTCTTGTGTCATCCCGAACCCTTTCTCAATCGTGTGCGCTATTCGCGCGATGCCTTGGTAAACCAATAATTACATAAAATTAGACCAAATGACCATACCTTTTAGCAACTTTTGGTTGAACTTTGGTTTAACAGATAAATCCCCTTAAAAACGGGGTTTTACTGGTGTATATGTCCGATTTGCGTCTTAATCCTGAGATTTTTAGACCAAAATCGAAGTTTTGTTAACCAAAAAAGTTCGAGAAACTAGCCAAATTTCGTTGTACTTGGGTTCGTTATCTGGCAAGGTCGTTCCAATCGTGTGACTCAGGTCACCCGCAACTGAGCAATACCAAGTGAGCAATGTTGGGAACTTCCCGGCGTTACAACGAAAGGGTCGAATACATGTCGACAAATAACGAAAGCCAAAAAGGCCTTCGCAAAGGCGCCATTGGCTTAACCGCTGTTCTATTCATGGCGGTAGCTAATGCGGCACCTATTACCGCGATGAGCTTTAACGTTCCTGTAGGTGCCGGTTGGGGAAATGGAATCGGCGTTCCTGCTGGTTTCCTATTTGCAACGATCGTTCTATCGATCTTCGCAATTGGTTTCTCTGCAATGGCCAAGCACATCACGACGGCGGGTGCCTTTTACGGGTTCATTTCACATGGTCTTGGACAAGTTTGGGGTATGGCGGCTGGCTTACTAGCAACTATTGCTTATATCTTGTTTGAAGGAACCCTCATCGGTGGCTTTGCGTTTTTCGCTGCCAACACATTGAGTTCAATGGCCGGCATCGAAATCAATTGGTTGATCATCGCTATAGCAGGCATGATCCTGATTTGGGTACTTACCTACTTTGATATCACACTGGCAGCAGCAATTCTAGGTGTGACTTTGGTGGCGGAAGTTTTGTTGCTTCTGGCGTTTGGCATCAGCGTCGCCGTTAAGGGTGGCCCAGATGGCTTTATGGTTTCTGAAACTATTTCGCCAATGGCTGCTTTTGGAAACCTTGAAGCCGGAGCATTCGGATCAAGCGTTGCCGCTGGTACGGCTGCACTTGGAATTTTCTTCGCCTTCTGGTCATGGATTGGTTTTGAGACCACTGCTGCCTATGGTGAAGAGTCAAAGGATCCAAAGCGCGTAGTTCCTCGCGCAACCATGATTGCTGTTATTGGTCTAGGCGTTTTCTACACATTCGTTTCTTGGATGGCTGTAGTGGCAAATGGCGCAAAGACCGCTGTTGAGGTTTCCACAGGATCGACCGGAAACCCGGTTGACCTTTGGTTGGTGCCGGTTCAAGCTAATCTTGGTTCGTTTGCTGAAAGTACCTACCGCGTGCTTTTGGTAATTGGTTCATTCGCTTGCGCGATGGCATTCCACAATGCCGCTTCTCGCTACGTTTTTGCTCTGGGTCGCGAACTTCCATTCGCTGGAATTCGTAACCGTCTATCAAGCACTCACCCTAAGCACCAGTCACCAGCAGTTGCATCAACTGTTGTGACCGTAATCAACATCGTTATGGTTCTGCTTTTCGCAACCTTCTCAACTGCTTGGACATCAGATCCAGCTGTTGAAGGTGCAACATCAGATCCAGCGTTGCTGCCATACGGGGTTATCTACACGGTCCCATCGCTTGTTGGTACCGCGTTCATCCTGGTGGTTCAGGTAATCTGCTCATTTGCAGTTATCGGATACTTCTGGGGCAAGAAGAAGCACAAGGGCAATGTTCTAACAACCTTGGTTGCTCCTCTTGTTGGAGCTGCAGGCATGATCTACGCATTGACACTTCTGTTCAGTGCCGTTGGTTCCGGCTTCGCGGCTGGGTACCAGTCAAACTCTTTAATGGTCAAGTACTTGCCATACGAAATTGTTGGCACCTTGATCTTTGGTTTGCTGTATGCCCTATGGGTTAAGTCAAAGCATCCAGAAATCTACGAAGAAATTGGTCGTACGACTATGGAAGAAGCTCACGAACGCGCATAGTGTTCACCAAAAACTGGGTGTCAGCATTGCTGGCATCCAGTTTTTATTTTGTGGGCAAAATCTTTTCAGCAATTGGAACGTGTTTACCTACTAAATCCACAAGAATAAAGACATGGCAACTGAAATTGAAGTTTGTAACTGGTCCCCTGACGAAGATGCCGATCCGGCAACACACACCTTTACTTTCGGTGGACGCGAACCAGTAATTAGTGTTAAGCCAGGAACCATTATTGATTCTTGGTCTTTTGACTGCTTTGGTGGGCGTGTTAAATCTGCTGGCGATATGTCAACACAGGTTTGCGATCCAAGATTCTTAAATCCACAAACTGGTCCGTTTTATGTTGAAGGCGCCGAACCAGGCGACACACTTGCCGTGCATTTCGTATCTATTGAGCCTCGCGAAGCTTGGGGGGTCAGTACAACCGTTCCATTTTTTGGGGCGCTTACTTCCACTCCGACTACTGCAACCTTGCAACCAGCGCTTCTGGAGCGAACTTGGATTTACGAATTAGATTTAAAAGATCGACTAGTGCGTTATGCAGCAGCGGACACAAAATTTACGGCTGCACTTCCGCTTGATCCAATGCATGGAACTGTTGGTGTGGCACCGGCACTTGGCGAAGTTAGATCGTCACTAACACCAGGAAACTGGGGCGGAAATATGGATACTCCAGAAATGCGAGCTGGCGTTACTTGTTATCTCGGCGTCAACGTTGAAGGTGCACTGTTTTCATTTGGTGACGGTCACGCTCGTCAAGGCGAAGGTGAAACATGTGGTGTCGCCGTTGAAACCGCAATGGATACTGTCTTGATTTTGGACCTTATCAAGGGAAGTCCCACTCCTTGGCCGCGAATTGAATCCGACGATCACATCATGACAACTGGCTCAACCAAACCTCTTGAAGATGCGTTTCGAATTGCCCACTCCGAGATGGTGCATTGGGTCAGCGACTTAACTGGTCAATCAACTTTGGACAGTTACCAGTTTGTCTCGCAAACTGCACTTACTCCAGTGGCAAACGTAGTTGATACGAACTACACCATGGTGGCTAAAGTCGCTAAAGATTATTTGGGTAATGTGAACGTCATGCAGGGTATGCATCAAAAAATGCGAGCTCGCGCAGCGCAATGGCACGACTATCAGAAGGGTAAGTAATGCCAAGAGTTGAACGTATGGAAATCGATTTAGCACTAGCCATCGAAATGACTAACGCTGCAAAGGCTAAGGCAATTGAAATAAATGCACCTATGTCAATTGCAGTGCTTGATGCTGGCGCTAACTTACTGAGCTTCCAAAGAATGGATGGCGCGGAATTAGCTGGACCGAATTTGGCAATTGATAAGGCCTACACCTCGGTAACGAATCGAATTGATACTGGTGACTTGCGAAGTCGCGTTGCTCCAGATGGTGACTTGCCTGGCATGAGTGCAAATGGCAATGGTCGTTACATCGCATTCGCTGGTGGCATTCCGTGCTGGGATGGCGACCGAGTTGTTGGATCAATTGGCGTAAGTGGCGGTTCTTGGGACGAAGATCAGATTTGTGCTGAGGCTGGAATTGCAGTGTTCAAGCGAGCTTGTAACGCATGACTAACAAAGAACCGATTGGCCGCTTTCGGTTCATGAATGAACAGCGGGTCAATTTAGACGGCTTCGCTACACCAGCACCTGAACTCGGCTTAGTTGCATTTAACGGATTAAACGATCCAAAGCCCTCTTTGACGATCCGCGACAATCGGATTGTTGAAATGGATGGGCGAAGTGAATCTGAATTCGACTCAATTGATGAATTCATTGCTCGCCATGGTTTAGATCTCAGCGTTGCCCAAGAAGCAATGGCTATCGAGGACATAGATTTTGCTCGAAGAATCGTTGATCCAAATCATTCCCGCGCTGACATTGTGCGACTTTCCTCAGGTATGACACCTGCGAAATTGGCAGCAGTTCTTTCGCTATTAAACGCTGCTGAACTTGTTATCGCAATGACAAAAATGCGGGCACGACGAACCCCTAGCAATCAAGCGCATGTAACCAACCGATCAGACGATCCGCTTTTGCTTGCTGCGGATGCAGCAACTGCCGCTGCTTTTGGTTTTCGCGAACTTGAAACCACAGTCCCCGTAGCCGGAGATGCGCCATCAAATGCTGTAGCAGTTTCAATTGGTGCGGCCGTTGGTTCACCGGGTGTTCTAGTGCAGTGCTCCGTCGAAGAATCAGCAGAGTTGGCATTAGGTATGCGAGGACTGGTTTCCTATGCCGAAACGGTTTCGCTTTACGGAACAGAGCAAATCTTTATTGATGGTGATGACACTCCTTGGTCGAAAGCGTTTTTAACTAGCGCATACGCAAGTCGCGGTATAAAGATGCGCGTGACTTCCGGTGGTGGATCTGAAGCCCTGATGGGCGGTGCCGAAAAGTGCAGCATGTTTTACCTCGAAGCTCGATGTGTTGCACTAGCCCGGGCAATTGGCGCTCAAGGTGTGCAGAACGGCGGCATTGATTCTGCTGCAGTAGCTGGCGCCGTTCCTGGTGGCGTTCGTTCTTTGATGGCAGAAAACGTAATGGTTATGCTGCGTAACTTAGAAGCCTGCACTGGTAACGACGCTTTGATGAGTGAATCAGATGTCAGGCGAACCTCTCGCACTCATCCAATCTTTATCGGTGGCTCTGACTTCATAAATAGTGGCTTTGGTTCGATTCAGCGCTATGACAATATGTTTGGTCCTAGTCAGTGGAATTCAGAGGACATAGATGATTTCTTAGCTATGCAACGTGACTGGGGTGTAGATGGCGGACTTCGGACTGCCGACGAAGTCGAAGTTGAGAGACTTAGGCGCCGAGCTACTGAAGCAGTTACTGCTGTTTATTCCTGGCTTGGACTTGGAGACTTCTCGCAAGAGTGGGCCGAAGAAGCTATCGATGCAGCTGGTTCAAAAGACATTTCTTCTGGCGACTTAATGCTTCCCTTAACGGCTGCCAGAACAATCATGGAAACTAACGTCACGATGCTCGACGTTATTGCCGCGCTTGCGGAAAATGGCTTTGATCCAGAAGCCCAAAGATGTCTTGACATGCTTAAAGCTCGTGTGGCCGGTGACTATTTGCAAACCTCAGCAATTTTTGATGAGCAAATGAACGTTCTATCGCTGGTCACTGATCCAAACGAATACTCAGGACCAGGCACTGGTTACCAACCAAGCAGCGCACGGCAAGCAGAAATCGACACAATTCGCCAACAGCGTTCAGTTTCAGACTTGCGGACTGAGCAGCAAAGTTTTGCGAATAAAAATATTTTTGCAACTGGTGCTGCTGAGACAAGTTACGATCCTCGCGATGTTGTGATTGGAGTTTCGCCAGCAACTGGCAAAGACATCTGGGTCACACTCTCTGGATTAAGTCTTGCTGACGCTATCTCAGAAGTACTGGCTGGACTGGAAGAAGAAGGTTGCACCGGCAGAATTGTCAGAATTAACGACACTCTCGATTTAGGAATGATTGGGCTTACTGCAGCCAGACTTTCTGGTTCAGGAGTCAGCGTTGGACTACAGGCAAAAGGTACCGCCTTGATCCATCGCAGAGATCTTGCGCCGCTGGCAAATCTAGAGCTGTATTCAGTTGCACCAACTATCACCCGTGAGCTTTATCGAATGATGGGAATCAATGCTGGCCGTCATGCCAAGGGCGCCACTCCTGAACCCGTTAGAAATCCTTACTCAGACGAAGCCATCGAAGCGCGCTATCACACCAAAGTAGTTTCGCTAGTTGCGATTGAAAGAGAGTGCGTGAATAGCAATGGTCCTGAAGTTATGGAGCTTAGATAGTTATGAGTGAACAAAAAGGTTTTTCTGGAAAAAATGTTTCTGAAGTCACTGTTGAATCAATTCGACGCGGCGACATTACTCTCGACGATGTCAGAATCCATCCTGAAACTTTGGCAAAGCAAGCCCAAGTTGCCAGAGACAATGGCAATCCACAATTAGCTGAAAACTTTCTTCGCGCCGCAGAGCTAACTTTGTTATCAGACGAGTTAGTTATGAGTTACTACGATGCCTTGCGTCCGGGACGTTCAACTCCCACGCAGCTATTCGAAATTGCTGACGAATTATCAAAGCATGGTGCGGAAAAGAATGCGGAGCTGTTTAGGCAAGCGGCAGATGTATATGCTCGTCGTGGTTTAGCAGCAAAATAGTTCATATGGGACTTGTTGCTGGAATCGACATTGGTAATTCCACGACCGAAATCGTGATCGCTTCTGGAAGTGAGCCGATCGCCTGGGATCGCAGACCTACTCGAGGTATGAAGGGTTCGGAAGCCTCAATCAAAGCAGCGGTCTCACTATTACAAAGTTTGCAGCGCGAACACCAGCTCATAATCGAAAAGGTTGTTGTGGCCCCATGGCAACCAGTTGAGACCTTAACTTCAACCATTCACGAACCATTGCCAGATACTGGTCGGTTGCAAATCTTAAAGACAGCTCATCAAAGTGTTGTTGGTGATGGCTGGGCAATCGGCCAACCCTGGTTAATAACCCAAGCGGCAATGAGTGAAGTCTCTTTGATCGCAGTTGTGCCAAGTGGTGTTGGATTCGAGTTTGCTGCGGCAGCTATCAACCGAGAGTTGGCAAACGGATCAAACATAGTTGGCGCGGTAATCGCCGATGACGAAGCCGTGTTGGTTGCTAAGCGTGTAAGTGTAGACATTCCTATCGCTGATGGCGTGGATACCGAGGTCGCGCGAACGGCGCAGAGACTTTTTCTTGAAGTTAGGCCACAAAACTCTTCACTCAAAATCGCCACTGATGTGTGGGCACTACGTTCAGCACTCGAGCTTTCCGAAATGGATGCAAGTCCGTTGAATGAAATTGTGCGATGGGTAAAGAATGAACGAACTGCGTTAATTGGACTTTTTTCGGAATCTCAAATCTCAAACCCAATCAATAACGGATTTATTGATTGGACAGATGGCACAACGACTGAGCTGTTTGAAGCAATTGCCAAAATTGAAAATTCCCTAATCGGCGATGTTTCTAGGGTTGCGATTACCGAGCCAATTAACACCTCTGACATTTGGGCTTTTGACATCACAAAAGTTTTAGCGGATCGTGGCTTGCGACAAGTGGGACACACTCGAGACTTAGCGCTAGCGCAACTTTCACCACACAGTTCAAGTTCAAATCTGGACCTCGGTGAAATGTTTAAGGTTCCAGTTGTTGTGGCCGAGTCGGAAAGTTTTGCGGCACGAATAGGTGCAACTAGTACACCTGGTGTTGGATCGGGCGCTGCAATCCTTGACATTGGAGGCGGCACAATCGATTTGATTTCTGAGGTTGAGTTATCTGCCGCTGGAGCCGGTGAGCTTTTGACCGCCGCAGTCGCCTTTGCGCTTGATACTTCAAGAGGTGCCGCTGACTGGATTAAACGTGGTCCGGCGCAAAGACTCGAAACACCTCAAGTTTTGCTCTCGGAAAGCGGCAGTAAGAACTTTGTTTCGGAAGCGTCCCCATACCCCGCTTCGGCAATGGGCTCATTAGTTACGCCAGGTCCGGCAGGCTTTCTTACTTTCGGACAGAACTTGCAGCCTGCCGAATGGCGGATTATGCGTCAAGGGTTGAAGCAAGCAGCAATTGGAAAGAATGTTGCACGTCTGATTCGGAGTCTGGAATCAAAAACTGGCACCGCAAAGGATCTGGACCTTGTCGTCGTTGGCGGACCTGTTGCCGATGATGAACTTCTGCCAGTGATTGGTGCTATTCCTGGTGTTAAAGGAATTGGCCGAGGAAATGTCGCAGGAAAGCTTGGTCATAGATATGCCGTGGCCTACGGACTTTCTCAGATTTAGATTTGTATTGGATTTCCTACCCCGCAATCAAGAAAATCTGGAAAAGTATCATTTACAACGTTTCGTAATTCTGCAGGGGAGAAATAATGACAACAACAGTTTGGCACAACGGAAAAGTCTGGATTAATGAAACCCAGACTTCGAATGCGCTTGCCGCTACTGACGGCTTTATTGTTGCTCATGGTGATGCTGCCCTTGCTTTGAATGCAGATGAAAAAATCGATTTAAAAGGTGCAACCCTGTTGCCAGGTTTTGGCGACGGCCATGCTCATCCGGTATTTGGTGGCGTTGAAACTTTGTTCGCGCCAGTGCGCGGCCCCGAAAAACTGGAACAGTTACTCGAGGCAGTAAAGACTTGGGCAGATGCCAACCCAGATGCGCCATGGGTTCGCGGCGAAGGTTATGACCCAAGCCTTTCGCCACGTGGTGAGTTTGACGCCAAGTGGCTAGACGAAATTGTTCCTGATCGTCCAGTTGTATTACGTGCGATGGATTACCACACTGCTTGGGTAAACACGAAAGCGCTAGAGCTCGCAGGTATCACCAAAGACACACCTCAACCAGACGATGGTGAAATTTCATTGCGTGAAGATGGCACGCCATCGGGCACCCTTCGTGAATGGGGTGCTTGGAAAATGGTTTACGACTTGTTGCCACCACTAACTTTGGATCAACGTGATCAAGCTCTGCGCGCGGCATCGACAGCATTTTCATCTTGCGGGGTTACCTGGGCACAAGATGCCTGGGTTGAAGAAGACACTATGGAAAGTTGGCTTCAGGCAGCCAAATCTGGAGTCTTAAAGTTCCGTGCAAATCTTGCTTGGTTAGCTGAACCGGAAGGTGTTTGGAAAACCAAGATTGATTCATTTGAAACCAATCGTGATCGTGTAAAACGAGAAGCACCTGAATTGCTCACTGGTAACACCGTTAAATTCTTTGCCGATGGAATTCTTGAAGGCGGCACTGCCGCGGTACTTGAAGATTATTGCGACTGCCCAAACAAAGGTATGCCGAACTGGCGTCGCGAAGAATTGTTCGAGGCAGTAGCTGCGGTGGTAGCTAGAGGTTTTCAAGCACACATCCATGCGATTGGCGATGCCGGAATTAGAAATGCGCTAGACGCATTTGAGTATGCTCGAAAAGTTGGGGGCAAGCTGATTAATCCAGTTATCGCTCATTCCCAGTTGATTGATCCCGCAGACCTTCCTCGATTTAAAGAACTCGATGTAATTGCTAATTTCGAACCACTTTGGGCTCAGCTTGCAAATGAACAAGTTGTGCTGACTATTCCAAGACTTGGGCAAGAGCGCGCGGATCGCCAATATCCAATGGCAACTCTGCTGCACAGTGGTACCAAGATTTCATTTGGTTCGGATTGGCCAGTTACTTCTCCAGTTCCTATGGAGGGAATTGGTATCGCAATTACCCGCCAAACGGATGAAGAATATCCGCCAGGTGGCTGGGTGCCACATGAGCGCCTGACTCTTAATGAGGCGCTAACTGCTTACACAATGGGGACTGCGGTTCAGGCTGGTGAAGAAGAACTTTGGGGTGACTTGGCAATTGGCAAACGTGCCGACGTAGTAATGATGGACACCGACATTCATTCACTGGAACCAATGCGAGTTCGCAAAGCCAAAGTCGTTGGCACCTGGCTTGGTGGCGTTCGGGTTTTTGGCAAATAAGTTTTGCCTGATCGGTCAGGATAGGTTTGAGCCGTGGAATTAACGCCTTCGGAACTCGATCGACTCTTGATCTTTAATGTGGCCCAGCTTGCGCAATCTCGCAGAGCGCGAGGCGTGAAACTAAACAAGCCTGAGGCCGTCGCATTGATTTCCCATGCAGTTATCGAATCTGCGCGAGATGGCGCTAGCCACTCGGAAGCCCTGCAAGCTGGAATCAATGCCGTTACCGACGCTGACTTATTGCCAGGTGTTGGACCACTATTAAGTGGAATCGCAGTTGAGGCAGTTTTTTCTGACGGTCGCAGGCTTGTTGTGGTTGATTTTGAATCAACAGATCAGGATTTGCCAGGAAAAGTAACTCGCCTTGAGCCAATCGCAAGCCTTCCAAATCCAGACGTGAACTCTGTAGTTGTCGTTAACAAATCTGAAATCCAAATTTCGGTGACAACACACATGCATTTCTTTGAATCTAATCCAAAACTTCAGTTTGATCGGGTTGCAACATATGGTAGACATCTGCAAATTCCAGCTGGCGAGCATGTTGACTTCCCACCAGGTGTGGAAGTTTCAGTGAACCTCGTTCCGATTTCTGGTAATCGAATCTTGATTGGTTTCGCCGGATTAGTGGATGGTTCATTAGATGCTCCTGGGGCAAAAGAAAATGCAATATTAAAAGCTCGCTCGCTCGGATATTTGGGATTTGAATCATGAACAGCCAAGAGTTAGCCGATAGCCAACAAGACATTGCAATTCATGGCGCTCGTAAAGGAGACTTTGTTCGCCTAGGCGATACCCAACTTGTAGTTCGGGTTGAAGCAGATGATCGGGAACTTGGAAATGAAGTTCAAATTGGTTTTGGCAAGAACATGCGTGATGGCATTGGAATGCGATCAGTACCAAGTAGCGAATCTTGTGACGTTGTAATCACAAACGTTCTGATCATAGACGCAATTCAAGGTATCCGAATTAGTTCAATTGGAATTCGCGGTGGGCGAATTAGCGCTATCGGCAGAGCTGGAAATCCGGACACTATGGATAACGTCGATGTAATCATTGGCAGTGGCTCTATCGTGATTCCCGGCGAAGGTTTAATCGCAACCGCCGGTGGTATCGATACTCATGTTCATGCCATGTCACCACGAGTTTGTGATGCAGCGCTTGCCAGCGGTGTAACCACAATTATTGCCCAAGAATTCGGCCCGTTTTGGGGTGTGGGAGTTAGTTCAAAATGGGCACTTGAGCAGGCACACAATATGTATGGTGCTTGGCCATTAAATGTTGGCATCTTGGGTCGCGCAGCTGGATCCACTAGAGCGCCACTTGAAGAGGCCCTTGCCGGTGGAGTTTGCGGATTCAAAATTCACGAAGATACCGGAGCTCATCCCCGCACGATTGATACCACGTTAACTTTCGCTGATGAATTTGATGTCGCAGTCGCACTACACACCGATGGATTAAATGAGATGCTCAGCGTCGCTGACACTATTGACGTAGTTGATGGTCGGGCAGTTCATGCTTTCCATGTTGAAGGATGTGGTGGTGGTCACTCCCCTGATGTATTGACCATGGCCGGGCGCGAAAACATTTTGGCATCTTCTACAAATCCAACGCTTGCCTATGGTGTCAATGCTGCGGATGAACACGTGGCAATGATTATTTCTGCACACGGCATGAATCCAGAATTACCAAGCGACGTTCAAATGGCTCGTAATCGAGTTCGCAACGCAACTATGGCAGCAGAGAACCGTCTGCACGATATGGGTGTAATTCCAGTTACTTCTTCTGATGCTCTGGGCATGGGCCGAGTTGATGATACTTGGCGTAAGACTTTTGCAATGGCAAGTATGTTTGCGGATCACGCGATACTCGATGGTTCCGTCGCTGCTGGTGATGTTGCAATCAACAACGACCGAGTCTTAATGCACGTTGCAAAAATTACAACCAACCCCGCTCTAGTACATGGCCTATCTCATGAGATTGGTTCTCTACAAATCGGTCTGATGGCAGACATTGTGCTTTGGCCATATTCAACCTTTGCTTCAAAGCCAAACATGATCATAAAAAATGGTCTGCCAGCTTGGGGGGTAGTTGGTGACCCAGGTGCAACCGTTTCAAATGCGCAGCCGCTGCTAATTGGTCCACAATTTGGAGCTTTTGGGGTTACCGCTGAAGATCTAGGCGTCCACTTCACCAACAGCAATTCAGATATTTCGTTGTCTCGCCGGCAAAGTGTTCCAGTGAAGAACACCAGAACCATTCGAAGTTCAGACATGATTCGGCACGGAATTCTTGGCGAAATCCATGTTGATCACACCGGAAATGTCGTAACGTTCAATGGTCAGCACATTACGAGTGACCCCCAAAACGCAGCGACGCTCACCCGCACATTTTTGCTTTAGGAGTTTGTGATGGCGTTAAACCTAGTCACTGCATCTGGGTCGGGCGCAGAACGTGGCGCGCAACTTGGTGAGCAACTTTCAGATCTTCTTGAAACCGCTTGGAATAGATGGGTACTTCACTTCAGCAAGAACGATGTCGACGCTGAAGATTTGGCGCAGCGCTTAACTGAAGTAGGCGGTTGGGAAACTGCCGAGCGTTATTGCCCAGACTTAGTTGCAGAATTAGAAGCAATGGCTGAAGCTGCCAACATGCCCTGGTACCAAGTAGCTGCGCTTTCAATGTTGGATGAGTCTTGGGCGCTAACTGGTGGCATGGGCTGCACTGCGATCGCCATAACTCGTGAAAATTCGCGAGCTGCTGGACAAAACATGGACTTGCCAGATTGGACCAATGGCCTGCAAACCGTTTTGCGAGTTAAGGACAAGTCAGGTTTAGGTGTGATTGCCGCAACTTATCCAGGTTCACTTGCCACGATGGGAATGAATTCCAATGGTGTCGTCGTTGTGGTTAACGCGCTCGACCTTGCAACGAACATGACTGGAATGCCTGTTGATTTTGTGACTCGTGGTGCCTTGCACCAGCCAACCGCTGCAGATGCGATTGCCTATATCCGCGAGATCCCACATGCCGTTGGGCAAAACTACACCGTATTAGATAGCAACGATTTGTTTATGGTTGAAGCGGCCGCGGACAAAGTGATTGATGTGCCAACTCATGCAGAAGTATCTGGGCACACCAACCATGCCTTCACTCGGGAATACACCGGGTCGGAAGGCTCTTACGCCCGCATGGCAGCGGTCGAAGATAACCGCGAGCGACTAAATACAGCCGAAGATATAAAGAATCTATTGCTCGATAAAGATTCTGGAGTTTGTATCACCCTTGGCCGTTGGCGCGAAGACATGTACTCATTCATGGGTCTGGTTGGCGATTCCGGTGCTAAGCAAGTTTGGGTTAATGCCGCCCCAGCATATGGTGGCGCTTTTGAAGAAGTTGAATTTATCTAAGTCTGCACGTGTGCCCAACTCGTAAAGTCCCTAGGCTAGGGTCATGAGTTCACAAAACAATGTCACAGTAATTGGCGGCGGAATCGTTGGCCTCGCCTGCGCCTGGGAATTAGCAAAAGACGGCGCTTCAGTAATCGTGGTTGAAACTGGTGGATCAAGTTTCGGCACATCACTTGCTAACGCAGGTTGGATTAGTCCCAGTCACGTAATTCCGTTTGCGGCTCCTGGAATGGTGCAAACTGGATTCAAAAATCTAATTGGACGCACCGGCGCATTTGCAATGACACCGGGTGCGGGTCCCCTTCTTGCACCATGGACTCTTAAATTTGCTCGCTCTTGCACTGATGCGCACGTCGATCATTGCGCCCCTGCACTAAAGGAACTTCTTGATACCAGCATTAACATCATTGAAGGTTTAACAGAGACCACTGACTTAACGCGCACTAATTTGCCGCAATGGTATGTCTACACATCAGATAACGCGGAAGCAGACGCGGAGCACGAGGTGGACCTAGTAAATCGTTATGGTGTAAATGCAAAGCAACTTGACTTAAAAGTTAGTTTAGAAAGTGAACCAATACTTAAGGACTCAGTTAAAGCGATCGTAGAATTTAGTGATGACTTTGGCTTAGACCCTGGAAAACTCGTAGAGGTCTACCGACGCAACTGTGAAGCAATCGGCGTGACATTCCGTAGCGAAAAAGTAACTGGAATGTCGTCAACTAGCCGAAATGTCACCGTGGTAACTACAACTGACTCTTGGATAAGTGACTATGTAGTTTTGGCGGCAGGTGTTTGGTCTCGTGACCTTGCCAAGACGCTTGGTGAAAACCTTCCGATCATGCCAGCAAAAGGACAATCGGTTACGTTACCCGAGGTAATCGAAAAGCCAACCCGCACCTTAATGTTGGCGGACCAACGAATCGCAACTAATCCACTGGATTGGGGCCTGCGCATGAGTACTGGATTTACGTTGACTTCAAAGTCCGACATGTCCGTGAATTCCAGAGCAAGTGACAAACTAATCTCCACCGCAAGGCAAGTGCTTAACCTTCCTGGGCGACTCGAAGTTAAGAATGAACTAGCTGGCTTGCGTCCGGCCAGTCCAGATGGCATGCCATATATAGGTGCGCTTCCCAAGGCTCCTCGTGTGATTGCTGCTACTGGCCACGGCATGCTGGGCCTAATGATGGGGCCAGGCACCGGAAAGTTTGTGTCCGATTTAGTTGCTGGACGCCCAGTTTCTCGTGATGTCTTGAAATTTTCCCCAGCCAGACCCCGTCTTTAAATGCCTTTTTGAGTGTTAGCAAACTGTGACATTGGGCAAATTGCCATTATTCATTGTGATTTCGTTGTAAGTTTCACTTGCGAAACCCGTTTCGCGCGAAATCGCAACACTTGAAAGTAGGCAACTTTGAGCGAGAAGTATCTAGAGATTCGCAACATTACAAAGGTTTTCCAAACTCCTGAAGGTGGCGAAGTTCGCGCACTTGATGACGTGACCCTGGATATTGCTAGTGGTGAATTCTTTATCTTGCTAGGTCCTTCTGGTTGTGGAAAAACAACTTTGCTTCGAAGTATTGCAGGTCTGGAGTATCCAGATAGTGGCGAAATCATTTTGCAGGGCGAGCGCATCGACGATAAGCCTCCTTATGACCGCCCAGTAAATACCGTATTCCAGTCATATGCTCTGTTTCCACATATGACCGTCGGCGAAAACATCGCATTTGGTTTGGAAATGGAAAATGTCGACAAGGACGAAGTTACAAAGCGAGTCAACGAAGCACTTGAGCAAGTTCAACTTGCAGGTTATGACAAGAGAATGCCATCGCAGCTTTCAGGTGGCCAGCAACAACGTGTTGCTCTTGCCCGAGCCTTGGCAAAGAAGCCAAAGGTCCTCTTACTTGATGAACCGCTTTCCGCTCTTGACTTAAAACTTCGCCGTGGCATGCAAGTGGAATTGAAGCGCCTACAGAGGGAAACCGGA
>JALRCB010000129.1 GCA_023257525.1 Candidatus Nanopelagicales bacterium | reverse complement strand
CTTCAGCGATGGCACTTCAAAGGAATACGACACGATTCTGTATGCAACGGGCTTCCATGCTTCGCTGCCATTTCTATCTGAAGAATATATTGAAAGACAAGAAGGCGTTCCACTACGAGTTGGAGCTGCCATTGTTCCAATTGGCTTAGAGAAGCTTTATTTGATTGGAATGATCGGAGCCCGTGGACCACAGCCACCGATATATATGATCCAAGCAAAGATTGCACTTGAGATGGTTCGACTACATGAGCAAGCCGGCGGATACCGAAGCATTGCTGGACCACTTGAAAAACTGCAAGAGAAAGAATGGCGCATTGATATCTTGCGGCCAATCTGGCTCGACCAAGTGGAACACACTAAAACCGCATTAAGCATCATGGCTGAAGTGCAAAAGGAATCAATCTCCTCATGAGTCAATGGCTAGGGCTATCTGGTCGAACTGCGGTTATAACTGGTTCCGGTGGCGGTATTGGAAAAGCTGTTGCGTTGGAATTGTCAGCAAATGGTGTGCACTGCAATGTTTTGGATCGAGCAAGTGAATTAGTAGATGCCACCGTTGGTGAGATAACGAAAAACGGTGGCCAGGCAACTGGCCATGTATGTGACGTTACTGACGAAGCTGCAATTGAAGCGGTCGCAGCTTCAATCAAGACTTGTGACATTTTGGTAAATGCTGCAGGCCTAGTTCGGCCAGGTGCGCTAGCTGACTTGACCACAGTTGAATGGAACGACCTGCTAAAAGTTAACCTGACTGGTTACTTTCTAATGGCTCGGATTTTCACTCCGCATTTAGTTGCTTCTGGCAACGGATCAATGATTCACATTGCATCGATTTCAAGCACTAACCCGCAAGGTTCAAGTGGGGCATACAGTGTGAGCAAAGCTGGTGTCGTAGTTATGTCCAAGCAACTTGCATTTGAACTTGGCTCAAAAGGAGTCCGCAGTAATACTGTGAGTCCCGGCCTAGTTCGCACACCTATGACCGAGGCTTACTACCAAGTTGGTGACGTTGCCCAGCGCCGTGATGCTGCGGTGCCAGTTGGTCGAGTGGCTAAGCCAGATGACATTGCAGATGTCGTTACCTTCTTAGCCAGTGATCGGGCCAGGTATGTAACGGGCGCCGACCTTGTCGCAGACGGTGGATTTAGCCAGACTCTAATGAGTTCTGTGCCACGACCTGGCTTTGGGGACTAGTCTTGACCTGCTAGACATAAGGAATTGAGGCCGGTATGGCAATGCCAAAAGTTGTAATACTCGGCGCCGGTTTCGGTGGACTGACTGCAGCGCGCGCGCTCTCAAAACAAGCTGAAGTTGTTTTGATAGATCGTCACAATTTTCAAACTTTCTTACCGCTGCTATATCAAGTCTCAACTGCAGGCCTTGCCGCAGACCATGTCGCATATCCAATTCGTGGTGCATTACGCAAAACCAATGTGCAGTTTCTTATGGGAACTCCAGAAAAGTTAAATGCTGCAGCTAGCGAGTTAACTTTGACTGATGGCCAAGTTGTTAAGTATGACCACCTAGTTATTGCTCTGGGATCAACCACCGCTGACTTTGGAATCCCTGGAGTTAAAGAAAATGCCTTAGGAATGAAAACAGTTGGCGAAGCATTAACGATTCGATCTGAAGTTATGCGCTCATATGAAGACATGTGCCGGCAAGGTAACAAAGACAATCTTGATATCGCTATCGTTGGCGGCGGTCCAACTGGTGTTGAAATGGCCGGTGCTTTTGCGGAGTTAGTTCGCGGACCGCTGCGTTCAGATTATGCTGATGCGGCAAATCGAGTTCGAGTTTCCATTATTGAAGCTGGCCCAAGATTAGTTCCTTCTTTTTCTGAATCACTTTCTAATAAGACTCAAAAAGATTTAGAAAAACTTGGCGTGAAAGTGCTTACTAACACTTCAGTAAAAGAAGTATTGCCAGACTCAATCCTTACCCTCGACGGAAATACGATCCAAGCAAACACAACGGTTTGGGCAGCGGGTGTTAAGGGTGTGCCAGCTATGGATCTTTTGCATCTGCCAGTTACTAGAGGTCGCATTGATGTTTCGAGCACACTTCAAGTAACGGGTTACGAAAATGTCTGGGCGATTGGTGACATTGCTGGAGCCGTAGGAGAAGATGGAGTTCCACTTCCGATGGTTGCACCGGTTGCAATGCAACAAGGAAGATTTCTTGCCAAGCAAATCCAAGCTCTGGCTGCAGCAAGTCCATTAGAGAATTTCAAATACAAAGACAAAGGCTCAATGGCAACTATCGGTCGGCACAAAGCAATTGTTGAAGTTAAAGGGATTCGAATTTCAGGACCAATTGCTTGGCTGGCTTGGCTCTGGCTGCACCTGTTTTACATCCTTGGTGGTCGAAACAAGATTGGCACTATGGCCGACTGGACTTGGAACTATTTAACCTTTGATCGTGGCAATCGACACATTATGGACTCGTTTTAACCAATTGCCGATTGGCATTTTCAGCCATTCACTCGCTATCCTTACTAAGTTGCCTTCGGGCGACAAATGGCAGATTGCCCGAGCGGCCAATGGGAGCGGACTGTAAATCCGTCGCGAAAGCTACAGTGGTTCGAACCCACTATCTGCCACCAGAAAGCGCCAGGTTCCGACGGGGGCTGGCGCTTTCTTTATTCCCCGACTTACTTCGAGTCGAAGGCTAGAACTGTCTCAACTAGAACTTGGGCACCATCGGCTGCCCATTCTT
>JALRCB010000128.1 GCA_023257525.1 Candidatus Nanopelagicales bacterium | reverse complement strand
TGACTATGTTCAAGCTGGCCGGGCCACAACAATCACTTCCAGCATTACAAACTTTGGACCAAGTCTCGATAGCAACCCAAGCTTGGAATTAGTTGCCCAAGATGGCGCCAAGTTATTCGTGTCAGATGTTCCGGCTGGATGCGCCCAAACCGCCGCTACCACCATGCTGTGTAACGCAGCAGCACTTGGCATCTCAGCGGTTAACCCGCTAACACCAGGTGCCACTGCGTCGGTTACTTTCACTGTCAGACCAAAGCGCACATCGACATCATTTAAGGTTTGGGCCACTGCCAAAACTGGCCTTGCAACACCCGACTCCAATGCCAGCAATAACACTTCAGAAACCATGCTCTACGTAAACCACAAACCTCGAGCCAAGGTCGTCAAAGCTAAAGCAAAAGCCGGCGGCACCAACGTTCAGATCCCACTGGCAGATTACATCTCTGACATTGACGGTGACACTTTGCGCGTAATGCTGGGCAAGGTTAAGCACGGTAGTGCAACTATCAGCGGTGATATTGTCACATTCACTCCACCAAATAAGTGGACTGGAACATTTAAGATCCGCTACATCGTCTATGACGGAAAAGGTGGAAAAACGAATTCAGTTATCGTAATCAAGGTAACCAAGTCCGGTAGCGGCAGCAAAAAGCCCGACGGGCCAAATCGTTGCTTTGTATCTGGATGTTGATAATCGCTATTTGATGTACTTGAATTTGGTTTTGCCGTAAACCGTCTTTACGTTGTTTTTGGCTCGCCAACTCTTTTTAACTTTTCCAGCATCAAAAACTTGTATCACGTTGTCAGTAATAGCTCGAGTAAAGCGATTTGTCAGATCAGTTGTGCCTTGTCCAACGCAATTTCCATTCATCGCACACGGCCACATCTGCGATCCAGTTGCAAAAACACTCGCACCCGACTTCAGAGTTATGAAAGTCGCATCGTGCAATTTAGTAACTGGCACTCCAGTTGACCCACAGACATAAGATCCGTGCGCAACGATCTGAGTGTTCTTTGGAATTGCAAACTTTTTCATAAGCTGATCCACTTCGCGACCAACTAGTCCTGGAATTCGGGTGCCAGCAGCAACGCCGGTGTTGTTGTAACCCCACCAAGTTGGATCTGTCACAATCCAATCGTTCGGCTCTTCATTGCACACATCGTGCCAATTGTTATAGAGCGTTCCTGAGATCTTGCTTTCCGGATTGCTCTTTGGACTATGACGCCAGCGAACCGTCGTCTCCGCTGAGTTCTTTATCGGGTCAGCGGAATTTTCTTTATAGATTGCCATTTGGCGATTTGGTCCAACTCCAGATCCTTGTAATCGAACCCGCCAATACAGAGTGTTACCCCCTGTGATGAAAAGATTTGTGCCCTTGGTCAACGCTTTGTCTAATGCTTTGCGTTGACCAACTGTCCAATACTCATCGTGTCCGGAAGTAATGACGCTGGTAACCCCAGAAAGTGATGTGGCACCGCTGTGCATGTCAACGCCGGTTGTCCAAGTTGCATCAGTCAGATTTCGATCAGCAGCTATAGCAACGCTGGCTTCATGACGAATGAAATGGGGAAGGGCCCAGGCCGCATCGATTGGCCTATCAAAGCTCACCACTTTTGCTTTTCCTGTGGCAGTGTTATCCAGCCCTCGATAAGCACTAGTGCCACCGAACTTGTTGTAAGCGGCCAACGTAAAGAGCCCAAAGTTGACCACTGTTTTGCCAGCGTTATTGCTCGATCTCACCACGAATGGTGCAACGGCATATCCATCGGAAGACTCAAGTCGTGCCACATACAACCCAGTAGGCCAACTTCCAGTTGCAAAAGACAACGTGTCATTCCAAGGACACGAAACCATCAGTGTGTCTGCGGTCATTGTGCAATCTGGTTGCGAACTTGCGGGCTGGTTTGTCAAGGAGTCAATAACTCGACCGTCACCACCAGCATGTGATCCAATTCGAATTACCTTTACCGACCACGTCCCAGCGCTGCGAACCCTTAGCTTCAATACTTCGCCAGGGAGCACTGATGCCGAGGTTGTGTAGCCAGCTAGTTTGTCTTCGGCGGCATATGCACCGTCAAAAGTTGAAACGATGGCTGAATCTGCAATCGCCGGTGTTACTAACCCAGAAAGTGCAACAACTGACGTCACAACGGTTGCAATCAAGGTTCGAAATCTAGACACTTTGAGATGTTAACTACTCAAAATGAGCAAGCGGTTAACCCAAAGTGAACAGAGTCTATTTTCCTGATTCTTGCTTCAAATCATGCTCAACCATCATCGCCACCAGCTCTTCAAATGAAGTTTCTGGCACCCAACCGAGACGTTCTTTCGCCTTAGTTGGATCCCCAACAAGTGATGCGATGTCAGCTGGTCGAAGCAAATCTGGGGAACTGGAAACGTAATCTTCCCAATTATTGATCCCACCTGCAGCAAAAGCGGTTGCAACTAAGTCACGAACCGAATGAGTCTTGCCGGTGGCAATGACGTAGTCATCTGCAACATCTTGTTGCAGCATCAACCACATTGCTTTGATGTAGTCGCCTGCGAAACCCCAATCTCGCTGAGCTTCAAGGTTTCCCATAACTAACTTGTCTTGCTTACCAGTGACGATTCGTGCGACCGCTTGGGAAACTTTTCGAGTAACAAACTCAGGCCCTCTACGCGGTGATTCGTGATTAAACAAAATTCCCGAACTGGCATGAAAGCCGTAGGACTCGCGGTAGTTGATTGTCATGTGATGTCCAAA
>JALRCB010000127.1 GCA_023257525.1 Candidatus Nanopelagicales bacterium | reverse complement strand
AATTACCAACTCCAGAAGCTGTTGGCGACACAATTCGAGATGAAGTAGTTCTGAATGTTGAAAATCTCTCGGTGTTTTCCAAGGGTGGCAAAGCATTAGTTGATGACATTTCATTCCAGATTCGTGCCGGTGAAATTGTTGGCATTGCCGGTGTCGAAGGAAATGGTCAGGCAGAGATTCTTGATGCTTTGATGGGTATCGAGTCAGCAACCGGCCGCGTGCAGTTTAAAGACGAAGACATTACTAATAAGTCCACCCGTCATCGCCGCGAACTTGGGATTGGATTCATTCCCGAAGACCGACATCGCCAAGCGTTAATGCTCGAAGCTCCGCTTTGGGAAAACCGTATGTTGGGACATCAAACTAGGTCACCAAACGCTACAGGTATCTGGCTAACACCGCGCAGTGCTAAGGCCGATACCAAGCGAATCGTTGAGGAATACGACGTGCGTACTCCGAGTATCGACGTGCTTGCCAGCGCACTATCCGGTGGAAACCAACAGAAACTTATTGTTGGTCGCGAAATGTCAGGTGAGCCAAAGTTGCTTATTGCTGCACACCCAACTCGTGGTGTTGACGTTGGTGCGCAAGCGGCAATCTGGGATCACATTCGACATGCCCGTCAATCTGGTTTGGCGGTTTTGTTGGTATCAGCAGACCTTGATGAACTAATTGGTTTGAGTGACAACATCAAGGTATTGCTGCGCGGCAAGTTTGTAGCAGATGCTGATCCAGCCACGGTGACACCGCAAGAACTTGGAACCGCAATGACCGGTGCAGGAGAGGCAGCCTAATGAATCTTCGCAGAATTGGAATGAGCCTGATTGCACCAGCAATTGGATTGTTCATCTCACTAGCCGCAACTGCAGTTATCTTGATTGCAATTGGTGCCAGCATTTCAACCGTGTTCTCCTCGATGTGGAATTACGGAACTTCACCGCGAGCTATGTCGTTGATGCTTAACTTGGCAACAATCTATTTCTTAAGCGCGTTAGCAGTTTCTATCGGCTTCAAAATGAATTTGTTCAACATCGGTGTTAATGGTCAATACGTACTCGGAGCACTGGCTGCGGCAGTAGTTGCTAGTAACTTAACTTTGCCGAAGGTTGCCTCAGTTACCATCACAATTTTGTCGGCAATGATTGTCGGTGCGCTTTGGGCTGGAATTGCAGCATGGTTGAAAGTAGCTCGCGGAGTTAGCGAAGTTATCTCCACCATCATGTTGAACTTTATTGCAATCGGAATGATCAGTTACATAATTGTTCGGACTCCAATTGGTACGGAAACTAGTTTGAACATTCGTGGTACCGCTGCGATTCCAGAATCGGGAATGCTTCGCGGCATTGCGTTTATCGATCCAGGAACTCCAATCTATGGATTCTTTTTCATCTCGATTGTTATCGGTATTGCATATTGGTTCTTACTGAATCGCACCCGCTTTGGTTTTGATCTGCGAGCAACTGGAAAATCTGCCACCGCAGCACGTACTAGTGGTGTGCAATCTAATCGAATGATTGTGGTTACTATGTTGCTCTCAGGAGCAGTCGCAGGCTTGGTCGGTCTTCCTTACCTACTAGGTGACACCGGTTCCTATACCTTGCAGTTCCCAACTGACTGGGGATTTACTGGAATTGCGATCGCACTTCTAGGTCGCAACAATCCGCTTGGTATTGCACTTGGTGCAATCCTTTGGGCTTTCTTAGACATCTCTAGTGGCCAGTTGATTTTAGAAGGTGTTCCACGTGAGATCTCAACGATCATGCAGGGATTGATTGTGATTGTGGTTGTTATTTCTTACGAAGTAGTTCGCCGCTATCAGGTTAAGAGTGAGCAAACCAGTGTTGCTAAGGCATTAGAAAAGCAGGAGGCAGCAGTATGACTTACTTAAAGTCTCGTCGATTTATAGGTGCTGCCTTTACTGCCATCACCATGCTTTCAATTACTCGCACGATCACTGGCAATGGTGACCTAACCAGCACAGTGACAATCGCGCAGGCCCTAGTTTTCGCATCACCAATAGCACTTGCTGGTCTTGCTGGTATCTGGGCGGAACGCGCTGGCGTAATCAACATTGGCCTGGAAGGCATGATGATTTTGGGTACCTTCGGTGCTGGCTGGGCTGGTTGGCAATGGGGGGTTTGGGCTGGCGTCTTAGCTGGTGTGATCTTTGGCGCAATCGGCGGATTACTACTTGCGGTAGCTGCGGTGACATTCGGTGTTGATCAAATCATTGCTGGTACTGCAATCAACTTGTTGGCACTTGGCTTAACTAAATTCCTTGCCATCTTGTTGTTTACAAATGCACCTGGTGGTGGCCAAGCACAATCTCCACCTATCAAGGGTGAGATTCCAACTTTCACTATTGATTCCATTGTTGGTCCGCTGACGACACTCCATGAACGAGGCATTTTCTTCATAAGTGACCTTGCGGGAATTCTTGCTGGTTTGTTCTACAACCTGTCCTTACTAACAATCATCACGTTCTTACTGTTTGTTATGACAAGTTACCTACTTTGGAAAACTGCATTCGGTCTTCGCTTGCGTAGTGCTGGTGAAAATCCATGGGCAGCTGATTCACTTGGCGTAAAGGTTGTGCAGTTCAAGTACGCAGCGGTTGTGTTCTCCGGAATGCTAGCTGGACTTGGTGGCGCTTATCTTTCGATCGCATCAACGATCTACCGAAATGGAAACACTGCAGGTCGAGGTTTCATTGGTTTAGCAACCATGATCTTCGGTGACTGGCGACCAGGTGGAACTGCAGCAG
>JALRCB010000126.1 GCA_023257525.1 Candidatus Nanopelagicales bacterium | reverse complement strand
ACTCTTCAATGACTCGGCTTGGCCCGAGCAAAAGCACCGACTTGATTCATACCAAGTCCTAGCAACGGGGGAGCTCATGTCAGGTGCAGTAGGTGAAGTGATTCAAGAAGTTCGAACGCGGGTTCGGACTGGGGGGATCAGCCCGCATGAAGAAGTTATCGAGTTACGTCACATGGTTGAAGACATTTTGTCTCAATCAACAAGTGCTGCATCTGATCATGAGTCCCCACAAGTACTTGTTGAACAGATCACTAACCACATCTCTGGATTTGGCCTACTTCAACCACTCCTAGATGATCCAAGTGTTGAAGAAATTTGGATAAACGAACCAGGTCGAATTTTTGTTGCCAGGAATGGCAAAAGTGAACTCACTAGCGTGATTCTTAGTGATGTTGAAGTTCGTGGCTTAGTAGAGCGAATGCTTGCTTCTTCGGGTCGTCGGGTAGATCTTTCCAATCCATTTGTGGACGCCACTTTGCCAGATGGCTCAAGACTTCATGTGGCGATACCTGATATCACTCGAAAGTATTGGTCAGTCAACATCCGCAAATTCATAATGGGCTCTAAATCTCTAGAAGGTTTAGTTTCGGTTGGTACATTGACCGATCAGGCCGCTGCATTTTTACAGGCATGTGTGGTTTCAGGGTTAAACGTTATTGTTGCCGGAGCCACTCAAGCGGGCAAAACCACTTTGATGAATGCACTTCTAAACAGTGCACCATCTAGCGAGCGAGTCATCACTTGCGAAGAAGTTTTTGAATTGCAGCTAGCCAGTCCAGATTGGGTGGCATTGCAGACGCGGCAAGCAAGTCTGGAAGGAACCGGCGAGATTCCCTTGCGCCGGTTAATTAAAGAAGCACTGCGCATGCGACCATCTCGATTGGTTGTAGGTGAAGTGCGGCAAGAAGAAGCCCTTGATCTTCTGGTTGCGATGAACGCTGGAATGCCAAGTATGTGTTCATTGCATGCAAATGGTTCGCGGGAAGCTATCTCGAAATTGTGTCTACTGCCGATGCTTGCGGGCAGTAATGTCTCTGCAGAGTTTGTGGTTCCAACTGTCGCCTCGGTTGTAGACATTGTGGTCCACACCGCATTGAGAACTGATGGCACTCGCAGGGTTCAACAGATTACTTCAGTGACTGGGCGCGTAGAAGGCAACAGCGTTGAAACGGGGGATATCTTTAGCTTTCAAAATGAACGGCTCGAGCCACAAGGAATATTTCCAGGAAGACTCGATCGTTTCCAAGCCAACAATATCGATGTAACGAGTTTGGTTGGTGCATCACGATGGGTTTAATCGCTGGGCTACTCAGCGCAATTGGAATCATTCTGACTTGGGGTGCGATTCGGGAACCAATACGTCTTCGGAAATTCAAGATGCACGGAAGCCGCAAACTTCAAATGAAGAGTAAGAAAGTTCCAGCTGACCTCTGGCCAGACGTAGTGGACGATCTAGCTTCGGCAATTCGGGCGGGACTATCGCTCCCACAAGCAGTTATCGAGCTTTGTAATTCTGGCCCAGAGCAACTTCGCCCCGCTTTTCAACTGTGCCGAAACCAGTATCAAGCTACCGGAGATTTCAATGCCGGGCTGAATCTAATAGCGCAAAATCTAGAAGATCCTCAGGCTGACAAATTTGTTACGTCTCTTCAGATAGCTCATGAGGTCGGTGGTGCCGATCTTGGAGTATTGCTACGCACGCTATCCGAAGTTATGCGGGAGGAACTAGTACTGCGTGGTGAAATTGTTGCTCGACAAAGTTGGACCGTTAACGGAGCCAAACTCGCAGTAGCGGCACCTTGGGTTACAGCATTAGTTTTATCGACTCGGGACACTGCGGCGAATGTATACATGTCAGCTAGTGGACTTCGGATGTTGTCGGCATGCGCAGTCATTTCTGTTTTTGCCTACTTAGCAATGATGAAGCTCGCGGAACTTCCAAAAGAGAAGAGACTTCTGGCATGAGCGGATTTCTAATTGGTTTGCTTTTTGCAACCGGTGTGGTGTTGTGTGCAAACGTATTGCGGCAGCCAAGGCTAAGTATGCGCGACCAGATATCGCCTTATGTCGGAATGGGCTCAACTAAGTCACAGAATTTAACACAACAGGCTTTGGCGGCAATTAATGATTTGCTTACTTCGCGCAGTTGGTCACCTTGGAGCAAGAATGAGGAAATCTCCAAGTGGCTTCGGCAATCGGAAAGTGAATTTACGTTAACTGGTTTCCGCCGCAAGCAGATCACGTTTGCCGGGTACTCGATGCTGCTTGCTATTGGGTGGGCTTTACTTCGAATTAGCTCTGGAAGAGGTTTATCTGCAATGTTTGCCTTCACCTTAATTTTTAGTGCATTCGTTACTGGCGGTTGGTATGCCAAGTGGAATCTGGCAAGCCAAGCAAATAAACGTCGCCTGAGCATTGAAGAACAACTGCCGGCAGTACTGGATCTATTAGCTTTTGCAGTTTCTGCTGGAGAGCCAGTGTTATTGGCTCTACGAAGAATTTCAAATTCCTGCACTGGACCACTCGTTAATGAATTGAGGAAGGTTGTTAACTCTGTTAACTCAGGAGACGGATTAGTCCTGGCCCTTAATCAAATGAGTAATCAGATCGAATCTCAGCCACTTACTAGAGCAACACATTCCTTGGAGTTAGCACTTGAACGGGGAACACCGCTAGTGCAAGTGCTACGAGCTCAGACCGCTGACGCGCGTGCCCATCAAATGCGCATGTTGTTGGTATTGGCGGGACATAAAGAGACTTCAATGATGCTT
>JALRCB010000125.1 GCA_023257525.1 Candidatus Nanopelagicales bacterium | reverse complement strand
CAAACGCTGCAACGTAAAAACAGAGTGTCTCCGTCTTTCCATTCATTGGTCGCCTTGTCGAGCATTCGAGTTGTTGAAGCAACTGTGAATGATGCGACTGCTTGGCCATTTGGAGTAAAGCGCAGTTCTGGGTCACCGGTTAGGTTTCCAATAACTGTTACTACTACGTCTCCTTGTGCCATGACTACTACTTCACGTCGAGACGCATGACTTTAGTGCGAAGCACTGATTCATTAAGTCCCAACTGACGATCGAGTTCGGCAACTGCTGCTGGTGAGCAATTGATGTCTAGCAGGGCGTAGATACCTTCACCCTTTTTGTTGATTTCGTAAGCCAAACGGCGACGACCCCAGATATCGACTTTGCCAACTGTGCCGCCATCGGTCTTGACTACGTTTAGAAACGCATCAAGTGATGGTGCAACTGTTCGCTCTTCGAGCTCGGGATCGAGAATTACTACAACTTCGTAGTGACGCATACTGATACCCACCTCCTATGGACTAATTGGCCACGGTCTTTCCGTGGCAGGAGGGATCAAGAACCTTTAGTCTAGGGCATTTTGGCGGGGTCAAGAAACCTTGTACACAGGCCCTGCAGTGGTATCGCCAGGGTTTAGATTGGGCGGGAAAGCCAGGCTTGAACCTGCCAAGTACCCTTAATTCATGGGAAATCTAGCAATTGGGTCGCACGTTGGGGGCGATGATCCCATCGCCAAAGCCAAGGAGCTGGGGTTAGACCATATCCAGATCTTTTTGGCAGATCCCCAAGGCTGGAAAGGCTCGATTTTCCCCCACGCTGATGGAGCCCAGGGGTTAAAGGCCAGTTCTGAGGCAGCTGGCATCGGTATCTACGTTCACGCCAGATACATCATTAATGTCGCTACTACTAATAACAAGGTGCGAATCCCAAGTCGCAAGTTACTTCAAACCGATGTTGATGCGGCAGCAGCAGTGGGAGCTAAGGCTGTAATTGTTCACGGTGGCCACGTAACTGATGGCGATGACCCACAAGCCGGAATTGATAACTGGGTTAAAGCCTTAGTTCAATTAGATATGAAAGTGCCAGTACTTATTGAAAACACTGCCGGTGGTAAAAACTCCATGGCTCGACGACTGGAATCCATCAAGGGTCTTTGGGGCGCAGTTGGTGATACTGGCGTTGGATTTTGTTTAGATACTTGTCATGCTCATGCTGGTGGCATCGACATGGGACAGCTTGCTGACACAATTTTGGGTATCACTGGGCGCATTGACTTGATTCATTGCAACGACAGTCGTGATTCGTTTGATTCCGGTGCTGACCGACATGCAAATCTTGGTGAGGGTTCCATTGGTATGGACAACATAATCAATTGCCTGAAAACTGCAAAGGCTCCGATCGTTTTAGAAACTCCATTTGAAGGTGTGGCAGCCGATTTAGAACTCTTGCGCACGTCGCTGTAAATCTAAATCCCGTTAGACACCCATAACTCTAGGTAGATTGAATACGTGCAGGTTCGCCAAATAAGTTCCGAGAAGCACCTGGCATACATTGCAGGTCGCTCATCCGTGTCTTTTTTGCAAACTCCTGCATGGGGCAAAACCAAAGCTGGTTGGACTTCACAGTCATTGGGTTGGTTTGTTGGTGACGAACTAGTTGGTGCCGGACTAATTCTGTTACGCAAGGTTCCAAAAGTAGAAAAGTATCTGGCTTATCTTCCGGAAGGCCCAGATTTGAATTGGGCAAATAGCAGTGATGTAGAACGAGCACTCAAAGCGTTGGTGGTTTTCGCCAAAGATCGTGGTGTCTTTCAAATCAAGATGGGTCCACACACTTGGGTTCGCCGTTGGCAGGCAGAAACTTTGAAGTCTGTGATCGCACTCGAGAGTGCAAAAGTAATTGGTGACGTTCCACCCGACGAAGTAAATCAATCAGGTATTGCACTACTAAGTCAGTTGAAGGCTATGGGTTGGAAACAACGTAAAGCGGAAGCTTCGGGATTTGGTGATTACCAACCTCGATATGTTTTTCAAATTGATCTCGCTGGAAAAACTGAAGAGCAAATCTTTGAAGGATTCAATCAGCAGTGGCGACGGAACATTCGTAAAGCTGAAAAAGAGGGTGTAACAGTTCGTCAAGGTACCATTTCGGATTTAGAGATTTTTCACACTTGCTATTTAGAAACTGCAAAGCGCGATCACTTTACGCCGCGATCACTTTCATATTTTCAAACTATGTGGAAAGCCATGCGCGAAGAGAATATAGAACGAATTGCATTGATCATTGCATCGCATCCTGATCACGATGGTGCCATCGCAGCAACGACAATGACGCGCGTTGGAAATCACTCTTGGTATTCATACGGTGCCTCAACAACTGCCGCTAGAGATTTACGCCCAAGTAATGCGGTGCAATGGGAAATGATCAAGATTGCGCTTAACGAGGGTGCGGCCATTTATGACATGCGGGGCATCTCAGACACTCTAGATTCCGATAATCATTTGTTCGGATTGATTCAATTCAAGCTCGGAACTGGCGGGTACGCGCAAGAATATGTGGGTGAATGGGATTATGCACTTTCGCCAATCTGGGCCAAAGCTTTTGATGCCTACATGTCTAGGCGGAGATAACACATGACGTTCTCATTAAACGTAAATGCTACGAAGTTTCGTGGCCATCTGGTTTCGGTAATGAACACTTATGCCACAGCCGGTGCGGAACTTGTTCCAGTCATCAAAGGTAATGGTTATGGTTTCGGTCGAGGTTTACTTGCCAGTGAAGCTGCTCGCCTAGGTTCTAATCGGATTGCAATTGGTA
>JALRCB010000124.1 GCA_023257525.1 Candidatus Nanopelagicales bacterium | reverse complement strand
CTGTTCGAGGTCGTGGGGTTCGACATCCCAACCGGGGGCGCCGACTCGCACCACCTCGCGGAGCCAGCTGTAGGGAAGACGCATCAGACCCCCACACCGAAGGGCAGCGAGAACCGCACATCGCCTTCGACCATGTCGCGCATGTCGGTTATGCCATGACGGAACATAAGCGTGCGCTCAAGTCCCATGCCAAATGCAAAGCCGCTGTAAATCTCTGGATCAATACCGGTGGCAACTAGAACTTTTGGATTGACCATGCCGCAGCCACCCCACTCGATCCAACCTTCGCTGCGGCAAGTGCGGCAAGGTGAATCTGGGTTATCAACGGAAGTGCCACGGCAAACGAAACACTGCAGATCAACTTCCGCTGATGGTTCAGTGAACGGGAAGTAAGACGGACGAAGTCGAGTCACGATGCCTTCACCAAACATGGATTGCGCGAAGTGATCAAGCGTGCCCTTTAGGTCTGCCATCGTGATGCCCTTGTCGATGACAAGACCTTCGACTTGATGGAAGACCGGAGAGTGCGTGGAATCAAGTTCGTCCGTGCGGAAAACGCGACCTGGACAAATCACATAAATTGGTAATTCGCGATTTAGCATCGAACGAATCTGCACTGGTGAAGTGTGAGTGCGCAGAACAATTCCAGAATCTTCGCTTCCAATGAAGAAGGTGTCCTGCATAGTGCGCGCAGGATGATCTGGCGCAATGTTTAGGGCGTCGAAGTTAAGCCATTCAGATTCAACTTCTGGACCTTCAGCAAGTTGGTAGCCAAGTGCTACGAATACATCAGCGATCTGTTCTTGGATTGTCGTTAGTGGGTGACGACCGCCTTGAGCGCGAACTCCAGTAGCAGTTGTGACGTCAACCGACTCTTCGATCAAAAGTGCGGCGTCGCGCAAAGTTTCTAGTTCTTGGGTTCGAGCAGCCAGGGCAGCATTAACTGCGCCACGGGACTCTCCCATTCGCTTTCCAGCTTCAGCTTTGGCAGCAGGTGGCAAAGCACCAATCTCACGATTAGCCAGAGATAGTGGTGAGCGATCACCAGTGTGAGCTAAGCGAACTTCTTTGAGTTCATCAAGAGAATTTGCGGCAGTAATCGCGGAAATTGCCTCAGAAACAAAGCCTGCCAAGACCTCAGCAGAAAGGGTGGTTACTTCTACAGGATCAAAGGACTTATTTGGGGCGCTCACGTGAGCAATCTTATCGGGAAAACGCCTTAATCTTGTCGAGCGCGTCCATGACCCAAAGGGATTCACGCAGACTTGGCAACCAAACTGGCTGACCTTGGATTCGGTTACCGACTGCTTCGATCATCAAGGTAAATGGATCCACCGGAGCAAAGTTTTCCAAGTGGTCGCCAATTTGAATTGAGCTGGCTTCCTTCCAAGATGTGAAGGCCTGGCCTTGTGGGAATTCGATTTTGCCGCTGCTACCTGAAATCACTAGAGATTGTTTTTCATCTTGCTCAAATGAAGTTAGCGCTGAGACAGATACTGAACCATCTAGGGTTGCCGTTGCTTGAGTTGTTAAGTCAATTCCAGTTGGACCAATGTGCGCAGAAGCAGAATCAATTCTTAGTTCACTATTCTTTGGCGCAAGAGCTGACCAAACATGAGCTTGATACGGGCCAACGTCTAGCAAGCTGCCACCACCCATTTCTGGAACCAAGCGATAGTTCTCAGTGAATGTTGTTGTGAAAGTAAATGCGGAGTCGATGTTCTGGAGTTCGCCAATGTCACCGTTTAGAACCAATTCAACAACTCGTGCAAATCGTGGATGCCAACGAGTCCAAACCGCTTCAACCAACAATTTGTCATTTGCGACTGCCGCATCTGACATCAACTTGGCTTCGGCGTAACTTGTGGCAAGTGGCTTTTCACATAAAACATGTTTGCCAGAATTTAGCGCTTTAGTTGCCCACTCAAGATGTAGGTGATTTGCCAGTGATATGTAAACCGCATCAACTTCAGGATCAGAAATTAGATCTTCGTAACTCGCGTGAACTTTAGTTGGGTTAAGTTTCTGGGAGCGTTCAGGATCGCGACTTGCAACGGCATAAAGCGAAGCGTTCTTTGCATCAGCAACAGCAGGGACTAACGCAGTTGAGGCAACCCAACTGGCTCCGAGAAATCCCCACTTAATTGTCATGAGCGAAGCAGGCTCGGACTAACTGGAATTCCATTTTTAAGCGCTGACTCCTCGGCTGCTTGCATGATCGCAACAACATCGCGAGATTGCTTAGCTTCAACTGTCATTGGCGTGCCGTCGGCTAAGAACTTAGCTAACGAAGCATGGAACAAGAATGGTTCAACAGTTACAAACGGAATAACTTGTGAACTTCCATCAGCGCGATTCAGAGTGATGATTGCAGGCAAGTCAGCAACTGAATCCCCTGCTGAGGTGTCCCAGTTTCCAACAATTGCGCCCTTGGTGCCGAGTACAAAGAATTTAGGTTTGCGAGCTGCAGCTAAATCCGAATTAACAAATGTTGCCATCACTCCATCGGCAAAGTTGATCGTGACCTGAGCGTGATCGGCATTCGTTACGTGATCCCAAACTCGCTTTTGATTCAAACCAGAAACATGTGCAACCTGGGACGGCACGATCGACAAGATTTGATCAATGAAGTGACTACCCCAGTCAAAGATTGCGCCGCCAGAAACGTCAGCATCTGAATGCCAGTAAGAGCATGGCTTTGAGTAGCCGCCAACAAAACTTTCGTAGTGGAAAACTTCACCGATTTCTCCAGCATCAATTAGTTGCTCCATAGTTAAGAAATCAAGGTCATAGCGACGGTTCTGGTAAACAACCAAAAGCAACTCAGATGCCTTC
>JALRCB010000123.1 GCA_023257525.1 Candidatus Nanopelagicales bacterium | reverse complement strand
GCATTTTGCTTACAACTGAAGCACTTGTTGTTGAGAAGAAGGAAAAGGCTCCAGAAGATGGCGGTGGCCACGGTCACGGTCACGCCGGACATACGCACTAGAATGCGTATGTCCTAAATGGGCATTGTCACTTGTTTGCGAACCGCAAGGCTTCGCAAACTCACTCACTAGTAATAGTTGTTCCAAAGACTAAACCCCCGGCCAATGTCCGGGGGTTTAGTCTTTAATCTTTTTAGTTAAGAAGTGATTCGGTTTGCGCGAGCTTGACGAGCATAGTGCGCTTCCCGATCTTCTTCACTCATGCCGCCCCATACGCCATATGGTTCGCGAGTCTTGAGCGCATGCTCACGGCATTGCGCAAGGACTGGACATGCTGCACAAATTGCTTTGGCAGTTGATACTCGACGTTCTCGAGCAGATCCACGTTCGCCATCTGGGTGGTAGAAAATATCTGAATCTAAGCCACGGCAAGCTGAGTGCAGCTGCCAATCCCAGAAGTCTGCATTTGGACCAGGCAATCTAGAAAGATCAGCCATTTGGTTCCTCCCGATAGGTTGTTGCGTTATACCCTCACTCTAGAACCGCTTCATAAGTTGGTCAAGCAAATTTGGCGAATTAGTTTTGGCGCGTTTTTAGCCGTTTTGCCTGAAATTCCCATTGTTTATTGGAACTCCTTGATTCTCAAGGTGCAGAATGCCCAAATGGGCGAAAGAATGAGTCACATGTCACAGCGCGCACCTCAGGTCGAAATTGGCCTAACCGTTGCAGCAGTGGCCCGTCGGATCGGAATCGCGCCAGCAACCTTGCGGACCTGGGACCGACGATATGGCCTTGGACCAAGTGTTCACGTAGCCGGTTCGCACCGCCGCTACTCCGCTATCGATGTGGCCCGGATCGACTTGATGCGCAAGCTAATGCTCAACGGTGTTCTCCCTAGCGAGGCCGCTAAGACTGCTCTGGTCCAAGAAGTCACCCCAACCAATCTAACTGCCGAAACTACTTCAACACCGTCGTTACACTTAGTGACAGAAGCTGAATATCAAGCTGACAATGTCATTGCATTAGATAGTCCCAAAGCGATCATCCGGTCTCTAAATCGTGCAGCTGCAACGTTAGATGCCAGCGGATGTGACCAGGTAATTTCTAATTCGTTGGAAAGCCATGGCGTGGTCTGGACTTGGGAAAATGTGTTGATTCCAGTGCTGGTGGCTCTTGGTGAAAAGTGGGAACAAACTGGCGAAGGTGTTGAACAGGAACATCTGATTGCCGAATCAGTGACAGGGCTTTTCCGGAATCTTGCCAATTCAGTAACTGAACCAGAGAATGCTCGCCCAGTCTTATTAGCTTGTGCTCCACATGAGCTTCACACGATTCCGATGTACGCAATAGCGGCTGGACTAGCTGAGCAAAACATTGCAAGCAGAGTTCTTGGTGCTCGCATGCCAGCTGACGCCCTTGCTACTGCAGCCAAGAAAATTGGTCCAAGTGCAATCGTGGTTTGGTCACAAACTCAAGGAACTGCTGACATCACCATTTGGGATTCGGTAGAGCCAATGCGCCCAGCGCCACTACTGATGTCTGTAGGCCCGGGCTGGCAACCAGATCTGCCGGAAGGCGTAGTTAAGCCACTTGATTTCACCAGTACTCTGATTGCCTTAGCCGCAGCCTCAGGCCGTTAAGCAACAAGAATATTGCGCTTTTTGGCCGCAGGCTGATCCGCGATAACCTTAGGCAATTCACCTTTGTTTAGGTGACTATCGCCAGCAGTTACCAGCTTGATCAGTAAGGGGATTCCATGACACAGGGCCTTCCTGACAAGTTTGCAATGCTCGGTCTGACTTACGATGACGTGCTGTTGCTGCCAGATGCCAGCGATGTCATTCCAAGCGAAGTAGATACCAGCACAAAGTTAACTCGAGAAATCTCTCTCAAGATTCCATTGCTGTCCTCTGCAATGGACACGGTTACCGAAGCTCGAATGGCTATTGCAATGGCGCGCCAGGGTGGCCTTGGAATTCTGCACCGAAACCTTTCAATCGAAGACCAAGCCGCTCAAGTAGATCTGGTTAAGCGCAGCGAAGCTGGAATGATTACCAATCCAGTTACTTGTAGTGCAACCGATACTTTGGCTGATGTTGATCGACTTTGCGCCCACTACCGAATTAGCGGTGTGCCAGTAGTTGATGCGCAAGGAATTCTTGTCGGCATCGTAACTAATCGCGATATGTGTTTTGAAGATGACAAGAATCGCAAAGTTGGCGATGTCATGACAAAGATGCCACTCGTAACTGGAACTCCAGGGATGAATGGCGACGATGCTCTTGAGCTGTTGCGCATCAATAAAATTGAAAAACTTCCGTTAGTGGATTCTTCAGGTCGACTAACTGGCTTGATCACAGTTAAGGATTACGTAAAGAGTGATCGCTATCCGCTAGCAACAAAAGATTCTGCCGGTCGTTTAATGGTTGGTGCTGCAGTTGGTGTTGGTGAAGATTCATACGCGCGCGCACTTGCTTTAGTTGAAGCTGGAGCTGATGTTGTAATCGTTGATACTGCGCACGGCCATCAAAAAGCAGTTCTCGATATGGTTTCCAGAATTAAGAAGTCAGCCAAGGTTCAGGTCATCGGTGGCAACATTGCAACCCGTGCTGGAGCTCAGGCTTTAATTGACGCTGGCGCAGACGCAGTAAAGGTTGGCGTTGGCCCAGGTTCGATTTGTACAACTCGCGTTGTAGCTGGTGTTGGCGTTCCGCAGGTCACTGCAATTTACGAAGCATCACTTGCAGCCGGCCCAGCTGGAATTCCAGTAATTGGCGATGGTGGCTTGCAATATTCCGGCGACATTGCAAAAGCAATTGTGG
>JALRCB010000122.1 GCA_023257525.1 Candidatus Nanopelagicales bacterium | reverse complement strand
GTGTTTGGCGAATTAGTTGGTTATGAACGAGCAAACTGGTTTGCACCAAGTGGCGTTAAGGGTGAATACGAATACAGTTACCAGCGCCAAAACTGGTTCGAGCACTCAGCTGCTGAACATAAAGCAGCTCGAGAAGCAGTGGCCGTTTTTGATCTTTCAACCTTCACAAAAGTCGAAGTCGCTGGGCCTGATGCACTTAAAGTCATTCAGTCAGTAACCACATCCAACATGGATGTGAAGATTGGCCGAGTTGTTTACACCCTCATGCTTAACAAGGGTGGCGGCATTGAACTAGATGGAACCATCACCAGGCTTGCCGAAGACCGATTCTTAGTTGTCACACCAACAGCAGCTCAAACCAAGACTTTGGCAATGTTGCGCCGAGCAGCACGCGGTCACGCTGCTGCCACGTTTGATGCCAGCGCAGGTTTGGCGACGATCGGAATCATGGGACCTAATTCGCGAGAGTTGTTGTCACGCATTAGCCCAGCAGATTTCTCAACTGAAAATCAACCGTGGGGAACTGCTCGTGAGATTGAAGTTGGTAATGGTTCTGCACTTTGCCTACGTGTAAGTTTTGTTGGCGAACTTGGTTACGAACTTTATCCAACTAACGACATGGCAGTTTCAATTTATGACTCAGTGATCGAGGCTGGTGAAGGTCTTGGACTACGTCGCGCCGGTTATCACGCACTAGATAGCTTGCGTATTGAAAAGGGTTACCGTCACTTAGGTCATGACATTGGCCCAATCGATGATCCGTATCAAGCCTCGCTGGCGTTTGCAGTCAACCTAAAGAAGGGTGACTTCGTAGGTCGCGCTGCGATTGAAGGCAAGCAAAACCCAGATCGTCGCCAAGTGTTTATCAAACTTGATAATCCAGAACCGCTATTCGTTCACGATGAATCAATCTTGCTTGATGGCAAGATCATTGGTCACGTAACTTCTGGCTCTTATGGTCACACCATTGGGGGAGCCTGCGGACTTGGCAACATTCCAGCCGATGTTCCTGCCGGCTCGAACTTCATAGTTGATTGTGCTGGGGTGCTAACACCGGCAACTATCAGCGATGTTCCGTTCTATGACCCAGAGAACCTGCGCCTTAAGGCTTAAGTAATCGCAGTTTTCATTGGTCTGAAATCGATCTATCCTTAGAGCAGACGAGTCGGTCGGATGATCGCGGGCAGCTGGCTTTATTGCGAGATGTTCGAGGAAAGTCCGGACTCCATAGGGCAAGAGTGGTGGATAACGTCCACCTGGGGCGACCCACGGGAAAGTGCAACAGAAAGTAAACCGCCTAGCAATAGGTAAGGGTGAAACGGTGAGGTAAGAGCTCACCAGTACTTATGGCGACATAGGTAGCTAGGTAAACCCCACTCGGAGCAAGACCAAGTAGCAGGTGACTGCCCGTCACACGCCTGCAGGTAGGTTGCAACAGGTTGTTGGTAACAACAATCGCAGATGGATGATCATCGCGCGCAAGCGTACAGAATCCGGCTTACAGACCGACTCGTCTCTTTTGCCCCTTAGATAGGTGCATTGAGCCCTTTAAATAGGGACATTCATCTATCTAAGGGTTGTAAAAACTTGTCGCAATTAGTCAGAATTCTTGGCCACAAACATGGGCATTTTTATGAGTTGATGGGCAGGAATTTGGGCAATGTGCGCGAAAGTTTGACCCCAAGTTATACTGAAATTATGCGGGCAAAAAACCAGATTTCAATGGTGCTCGCAGTATTTATTTTTTTGTTTGTCCCGATTTACCATGTTCTCTGTATAGGCGCAGGGCCGACCCAAACCATGCATTCAGTGGGAGCAAATCATTCGGTTGTTGGTGCGCCAGAGGTGATTTCAACCTTGGGTGATGCTATGCAGACTGGTGCTTCACATGCATTCATGCATTGCTTCTCAATGTTTGCCGGTGGTGGGACTGATGCGGGCGAAATCAGCTTTTCACTCCTTATGTATCCAGTGCCAGCTGTCCTGCTGTTGCTGCTAGTAATTCTGTATTTCGGCAAGGATTCTCCTGCCCCAATACTGAATAGGGAGAGGATTAAAGGCAACTTCACCCCAGCTTTTAATTTCAAAGATTTCTATAAGATTTCTCATTTAGATTTGCAAATAATTCGGACGTAAACCTAACGAACAAAAAATCATATTCAATTTTTTTAATCGTTAGGAAAACAATGAAAAACAAGAAAAATGCATTTGTAGGACTAGGACTTTCGGCAATTCTTATAACCACGTTAAGTGCTTGTACTTTTAATAGTGGTGATTCAGATAAAAGTAACGGAATGATGGGTAACCCCAGTACGACAACCGGGGCTAGTAACTCGTCAAATTTCTCACCAAGTGACATCATGTTTGCTCAAATGATGATTCCTCATCATCAGCAGGCTGTAGAAATGAGCACACTTGCTGAAACTCGTGCTTCAAGTGCCGAAGTAAAAAAATTAGCTGCACAAATTAAGGCAGAACAAGCTCCAGAAATTGCACAGATGACAAAGTGGTTGACTGATTCAAATTCGCCAACTTCTATGGGTCATGACATGGGAATGAACGGAATGCTTACGGACTCCCAAGTCGCAAATTTAGGAAAATTAAAGGGTAGAGCGTTTGATAAAGAATTCCTCAAGTCCATGATTGCGCACCATAAAGGTGCCTTGCAGATGGTCTCTTTGATTAAGAATACTAAGAATGCTGAAGCAAAGAAACTAGCTCAAGACATCGTGAAAGCTCAAACAGCCGAGATTCAATTAATGAAGAATATCTCGACAAAGCTGAACTAATAGGCAAATGAAATTTCTACCTCGTTTTTTCATTTTCATTTCCTTTAGTTTTTCAGTCCTATATCCGCTTTCGGCATTTGCGACACCTTCAAT
>JALRCB010000121.1 GCA_023257525.1 Candidatus Nanopelagicales bacterium | reverse complement strand
CTGACTGCAGCTACGCCCCAAATGTCATGGGCCATATCGCAAAGGTCCATGATGATTTGGAAATGGGTATGAGGTGGCCAACCAACGTTAACTTCTTCCGTGCCCATAGTGGCGATTTGTTGACCTGACTTAATTTCCTTACCAACGGATAGCCCATCTAATGAAGCCCGTGAAAGGTGAGCGTAAAGCGTATGGAACTTAACGCCTTGATCTGTCTGGTGTTCCAGCACAATCATTGGGCCATTGTCTAGGTGCGCAGTGTTGTCATGGAACAAGAACACCTTGCCATCAAGGGCTGCGTAAACCGGCGTGCCAGCTGGCGCGAATAAATCAACAGCTAAGTGAACTGTGCGAGATTCTTTACCTTCATCAACAAAGAAATCGGATTCATAAACATTGCGATCTTCGCAGTAATGGCCAATTGCTACATCTGCGCCGGCTGATTTCATTTCAGCCTCGATGGCTTCCCAAGAGCGAGCAATGTTTTTGTTCTCACCCGACCAGTCCAACCAAATTTTCTTGGCATCTGCAAACGGCGGCATGACAACATCGGAAATCTTGGCGTCAGTTGTTGCTAGCCATTGGCGAACATGACGGCTATCTGGATGCGCATCGTAGCCGCAGGCATTACGCAACCGGTAATGAGACAAGCGATCCGATACTGAAGTCAATGCAGGTAATAGAGAACGGAAGAAATCCTGCGAGATTGAAAGGTATTCATTTTCGGGATCTGCAGCTAATTGCTTGTGTGCCATAACAACACTTGTAGCTACCCGTAAGCAAATTAGGTCAAACAGCACTTCAAGTTCGGCAGGGGATAGCGCCGATACTTCGTGATAACCACGCACGATTGAATAGATACTGGCAACTGGATCGTTTGCATCAAGTTGATACGCGCAGCCAACAGCCAGCCCACATACCCGCGGCGCATAAATCAAGTCGCCAAAATCAATTAGTCCTGAAACTGCACCCTTGGAAACAACAACGTTGTTGTCGTTGGCATCGTTGTGGATTAACTGGTGTGGCAACGCTAAAACTTTTGCAAGAGTTCTATTGGTAATCCGATCAAAGATTGTGGAAACTTGGGCGCGAAGTTCGACATCTTGGATTAGTGCAATATCAGCAATCAGTTCTTTTGCCTGCAGCGCGTTCCATCCAAATGGCTGATCCAAAGTGGTTCGGAAGTTTGTGCAATCTACAGTGGCCAATTTTGAATCAACTGTGGCGATTAGTCTGCCAAGTTGGGACTTATTCCTTTCACCTAAGTCTTGTGACTGTGACCATAGGTCACCATCAATCCACGTAAGCATTCGAGCAAATTTACCTTCGCCGATGTCCACGAGAAGTTCCCCGGAATTAGCTGGAACGGTAGTTGGTGTTTGGAACTTAGCAACTTGCTCAAGAACTGCAAGAGCGGATTGCTGGATCTGAATCTGGGAAACTTCTTCGGTGCTATGGATTTTGAGCACAAATTTTCCATTTGTCGTGGTCACCAAGAAGTTTGGATTTCGCTCACCTGCTAACTCTTTAATGTCACCGGACTTACTAAAGAATTTCGCTGCTACTTCACGGGCGGTATCAAGATCCATGCCTCAATGCTAGCGATTTGCCTGTAACTGCGGTGTTACAACTGTGTTTCAATACCCCTGCATTAGGCTTTGGTAATGATCAGCAGTGACGCAGTTAAGTGTCAAAATGTCTGACTCCAAAACAAACAAGCATGCTGGTCGATCTGTCGGTCTTTCGCTCCTGGGAAACGGTCTGGCCGGAACCGCAGGCACAGTTGCTGCAATCTATGCCATAAACACTCCTTCGCCAGTAATCGGATTTGTGCGCTTATTCATTGGCGCTATCACCTTACTTATCCTTGCTCCGTTCTTAGGAGGAAAACTCAGTCAGTTACCTCGACTGATTACTCGTCCAGGTGTTTGGATTATGGGCGCAAGCTCAGCTTCGTACCAAGTCTTTTTCTTTGCCTCGGTTGATCGAACTGGAGTCGCTACTGCAGCACTGATCACCGTTGGCTGCATTCCAGTTTCAGCAGGAATTGTCGGCTGGATTTTCTTGCGTGAACGTCCAAGCAAAATTTGGTACATTTCAACTGCCATCGCAATTTCTGGACTGGTAGTCGCCTCACTTGGAGAACTACAAACCAATGATGCAACTGGAATAATCTTTGCAGTGATTGCAGGCTCCGGAATTGGTGCATACATAAATGCGGCAAAGATTGAGGTCCGTGCAGGGGGACATTCAACGCAGCTTCCTGGAATGGCCTTCTTGCTGGGATCCATTGGACTTTTCTTTGTTGTGCGAAGTGACCTGTTGCAGATGGAGTGGACAACGCAAACGATTTTGCTTGCGATTTACCTTGGTGCAGTAACCATGGGTATTGCCAATGGCATTCAGATCGTGGGCCTAAGGGGAATCAGTCCAGGTGTTGCTTCCACAATGATGCTGGCAGACCCAGTTACCGCTGCAGTACTAGGCGTAGTTGTTTTGGGAGTAGAAGTCACTCTAAATGGCACGGTAGGCCTGATCTTGGTAGTTATTGGATTGGCTATGCAGAGTTTTTCTGCCGGCGAGGAAACTCCAAAACGCAAGTCAACTGGCAGACATAGATCAAGTTAGATAGGCACATTCGGGCAAGCAATCAAACAGCCACTTGATAAGCAACTTTGGTGATTACGGCTGATTCAACACCAAGAGTTGATTCATTGACTGTGAGTGAATAGGTAAGGCTATATACCCGCTCACCACTTGTTACATCGACATCTTGTATGATTGTGCTGTCAGCAACATTGCACTCGTTGAACTCGTATCCCTTGTTTTCAATCAGCATTGGATACTGCTCGTTAATGATGAAAGTGAAATCGTCAGTGGAGACGTTTAATTGAA
>JALRCB010000120.1:240-2966 GCA_023257525.1 Candidatus Nanopelagicales bacterium | reverse complement strand
CCGGTCTTCGACACGACTGCGACGACCTTGCAGAATGTGTATTCGAGTACTTACATCGGTTTGTCCAAACAACGACATACGAACTGCAAAAGTGTCGTCGTCCCAAGCACCTGGTCCGCTGTCCGCAACCATGGCATTGAAGTGGGCAGTTCCAGCTTCAGTTAAGGCGTAGGTGATGCGGGCGCGCTTTGGATATTTACCAGTACCAACTTCGTCTTGTTCGACAAGTAAGCCACGTTCAACTAATGACTTAAGAGCTGGGTACAAAGCGCCGTAGGAAATTGTGCTGAAAAGTCCAAGTACCGAAATCAAACGCTTGCGAAGTTCGTAACCGTGCTGTGGGGTTTCAGCGAGCACGCCAAGGATTGCCAGCTCTAAAGCAGCAGATCTTTTGGCCACAGCGCTTCCAACCCTTAAAAAATAGGAAATTTAGATGTATCAAGTTGATACATCTAAAGGATACAGTCTGGGTGGACTCGAGCAAATTGGCAACCCCGATTTACTCAATTGGCGAGGAATTGCTGGGATTTCTGGCAGATCCGCCCAGCTTCACCCAAGCCCTATCTCGTCAGCGGCCATAAGGTTGTCAGGTGAGTAGGCCAGGTTCGCATCAAAGTATCTCGGGCATCCGAGCTGGCGGTGTCAGTTCCGAGCCACCTCGCCCAATCCCATATCCAGCCGAGGACGTTGCCGATCCTGTTCGCCCACGCCATGTTTTGGATTATGTTCTGGCGCGACGAGCAGTTCTTGAGCAAATCAAACACGATGCATTGTTGCGGGAACAAGTGTGTGATGCTGATCCGTATTTATTGCGAGCAGCAAAACATCACGGAGAACAGACCGAACGCGTGTGTCCAATGTGCGCTAAGAGCGAACTAGTTCATGTGACATATATCTTTGGAGACGATCTTGGCTATTTGTCAGGAAGAGTTAAAACCACAGGCGAGTTAAAGGTTTTAGCCTATGAGTATGGACATTTTCGTGTCTATGTTGTTGAAGTTTGTAAGTTGTGTGGCTGGAATCATCTCCACATGTCATATGTATTAGGTGATGGCGCGCCTCGGACTCCACCGCGCGAGCCTAGAGATGTGTTGAAATAGAGGAATGGCAAACTATCCCCGCAAAGATAAGCGCGGGTTGATGCGTTTCCTTCCGTCAATTAGGCAGCTACTGACACTGGCATTCTTTGGATTCGGCGTTGCCGTAATCGCACTTGCCTTTTCAGTTCGTTTAATCTCAGTCCCGCAAGCAAGCGAGATATCAACTGCCCAAACTTCAATCTTGTATTACGACGATGGCGTCACCGAGCTTGGTCGTCTGGGCGAGGCCAATCGAGTATCTATCGAGCTTGATCAAATCCCACTGCAAACTCAGCAGGCGATGTTGGCCGCTGAAGATCGAGAGTTCTATGAACACGGCGGATTCTCGATTCGAGGAATTTCTCGAGCCGTTGTTACAAACTTAATTGGCGCAACTGGTGCAGGCGGCGGTTCGACGATTACTCAGCAATATGCGAAGAACGCATATTTAACTCAGGAAAGGACTATCACCCGAAAGTTACGTGAGTTAGTTCTGTCCATCAAACTTGAAACCACTATTAGCAAAGATCAAATTCTTCAGGATTACTTAAACACAATCTATTTCGGTCGTGGAAGTTATGGAATTGAAACTGCGGCTAATCAATATTTTGGCAAGAGCGTAAGTCAGCTTGAAGTTTCTGAATCCGCTGTTCTGGCAGCTATCGTGCAAGCACCTAACGGTCTTTCACCTGAAGAAAATCTTGATCGCTTAACTTCTCGTTGGAATTACGTACTCGATGGCATGGTGGAAAAAGGTTGGATTTCGCAAGAGGAAAGAGGCTCAATAACTTTTCCCGAAATCAAACCTTATGAACAGGTAAATGCATTCGGCGGCCCACAAGGTCACCTGGTTGAACAAGTTCGTCAAACTATGTATGACAACGGAATTACTGAAGATCAAATCAATCTACTTGGTCTTCGCGTGATTACAACGTTTAACAAAGTTGCGCAAGACGCCATGATCACCGCTGTTAACGAGCAAGCACCTACTGAAAACATTGAAGGTCTGCGTATTGGTGTTGCATCGGTTCGCCCAGAGACTGGTGAAGTAGTTGCAATGTACGGTGGCGCTGACTATCTAGAAAATCAATTTAATAATGCAACGCAAATGATTGGTCAGGCAGGATCAACTTTCAAACCGTTTGCATTAGCCGCTGGTTTAGAAAATGGCGTGACGCTAGCAACAACATTTAGTGGTCTGAATAAAACTATGGTTGGCACCTACGAAGTTGTTAACTATGGTGACAAATCATTTGGTGATCGCATCACGTTGTTAAAGGCAACTCAAGACTCGGTTAATTCGGCTTACGTGGAGTTAGCAAATACGGTTGGATTAGAAACCGTATTCAATGCAGCAAAGCGCGCTGGTATTCCTGCCGACGCAGTTGGCATGGAACCCAACTTAGCTTTCACACTTGGTACAACAAGCCCACATGTAGTTGACATTGCTGCTGCATATGCAACGTTTGCTTCCCGTGGACTGCAGGTTGCGCCTTCATACATCCAATCCATCACGACTGGTTCAGGGGATATTCTCTACAAACTAAATCCAAAACCTGTTCAGGCATTCAGCACTGACATTGCCGACACAGTTAACTACGCACTTCAAAAAGTTGTGGAAGTTGGAACTGGTAAAGCAGCTAAAGC
>JALRCB010000120.1:0-230 GCA_023257525.1 Candidatus Nanopelagicales bacterium | reverse complement strand
ACAACAAGTCTGCGTTGTTTGCTGGTTACACACCAGAGCTAGCAACGGCAGTGATGTTTGTAAAAGATGGTCCAGATGGTCAGCCCATGTCGTTGTCAGGAACTGGCGGTATGCGGTCAGTAACTGGTGGCTCTTATCCAGCACGAATCTTTACCGCCTACATGAAGGGCGCGCTAAAGGATTTGCCCGTGCAAAAATTTGCTGGTCTACCCACAGGTGAGCCAAATGGC
>JALRCB010000011.1 GCA_023257525.1 Candidatus Nanopelagicales bacterium | reverse complement strand
GCCAGATGCTTCCAGGAAGTATCCGCCAAGTTCTTGCTGGCGATGGTAAAAACCAGTAGTGCGAAGTGGGCGAGGCTTTTCCATAGGCTGCAATGGATGAATGATGTCGTAAACCTCAATGTAGTTCTGAGCACCGCGCATCGCGATGTGGTTTGGTCCCAGTTGGTGTGGTTCGAAACGATTTACATCGAATTCATGAACTGCAAGTTTTGGATGCCCATCGATGATCCATTCGGCAGTAGCGCGGGCCACACCTACCGATTGCGTAACCCAAACTGCCTCGGCAACCCAGAATCCCTTTAGACCGTTCCATTCACCCATTAGCGGGAAAGTGTCAACTGTGAACGAGAACATTCCGTTCATACCTTCGATGATCTTGGCGTCTTTTAGTTCAGGAAGTACTTGACCGGCAATTCCTTGCACTGGTTCCCATTCCGGCGCAGTGAAAGTCATCTGGCTAGGCATTATTTCTGCCTTGTCGAATGGCAGGATTTCCTCAGACTCAACTGGAAGTGGGCGATGTAAGTAGGAACCAATTCCCATCCCGTTAAAGCGCTGACGGAAGTAAAGATCCTCACCTTGGTGACGCATGATCGGAATCGTAATTTCTTCAGTCTGATCTGCAAGTGAAGGAATGTCTTCGGTCCAAGCAAGTTGATGCGCAAGCGGTTGGAAGGCTTTTGCCATGCCAAACATGCGGCCAACTTTTGGTCCCCAAATACCGGCGCAGGAAACTACGATCTCAGCCGGGTAGAAACCTTGATCAGTCATAACGCCTGTTACTTGGCCAGCTTCTTGTTCGATTGAAATAACTTCAGTGCGATCTTTGAAAATCGCGCCACGAGATTCAGCAAGTCGTTGCAAGGCTTGAACTGAACGAACTGCCTTAGCAATGCCATCAGTTGGGCAGTAGATTGCGCCAAGGATTTTGCTTGGGTCTAAAACTGGATGCAGTTCACCAGCTCGCTCTGGTGAGATAACTTCGGCTTCGTAACCGTAGGCATGTAGCCAAGCAGTTCGACGATGCAATTCCTTGAGGCGCTCTGGGGTAGTTGCAATTTCAAGGGAACCAACTTGATAAAAACCTGGTCCTTCTTCATGTTCAATCGTCAAAAGTTTGTTGATAGTTTGGTCAGCCATTGCTGCAAGTGTTTTATTGCCAGTAACTTTTTGTACTAGGCCTGGAGCATGAGAAGTCGATCCACCTGGTGCAGGCATCGGACCTTGCTCAAGAACAGTTACATCATTCCAACCGCGTTCAGTTAATTCATCAGCTAATGAACTACCGACAATTCCGCCACCAATGATTACGATTTTTTTCACGAGTAACCCTCATTCGCCTGAAATCTACTGTTGCGAACTATGCAACAGAGTGCGTTGTGCGCAACAAGATAATCGTCCTCTTTTAGGCGCATAAGGTCAAGCGGAATAAAAAAACTGGTGGGTCCAATTGCTTGGACCCACCAGTTTCAGGTGACTTAATAGCCAGGCTTACTTAAGCCAGCCATCCACCGTGGCCTTGTTGGCATCGATCCACTTCTGGGCTGCTACTGCAGGATCCGTTCCGCTTTCGATGTCAGCTGCGACTTGGTTCTGGTCATCATTTGTCCATTTGAAGTTCTTAACGATCTTAGTGAAAGCATCGTTAGCCTCCATAACCTTAGGTGTTGCCAACTTCATCAGAGGTAGCTCTGGGTAGTCAGTTAGACCTGAAGCTTCTGCAGGATCTGTCCAGTCATTAGCTGGGAAATTGACGCGAGCCATAGGAACCTTCGCTAGGAAGTTCTGTGGCGTCCACCAGTAACCAATAGCTGCAGTCTTGTTCTCAGCTGCCTTAGTGAAGATGTCAATCAAGGCTGCTTCTGATCCCTGAGGGAGAACTGTGAAGTTCAGTTTGTTAGCCGAAACCATCTTTTCACCGATTGTGGTGTATCCCGGAGGACCTTCATACCAAGCACCCTTACCCTTTGATTCGTCATTGACGAATAGGTCAGCGTACTTGTTTAAGTTTGCTGAATCAGTGATGTCTGGGTATTCGTCAGCCATCCACTGTGGAACATACATACCGATGATTCCTACGTTTCCGTTGTCGCCAACTTCAACAAGTGCACCACGATCTGCCCATTCTTGCCAGCGGCCGCCGCCCCAGTCTTCGACGACTAGGTCAACAGATCCACTTTCCATCGCATCGTAAGTTACGCCTGCTTCAGCAAGTGTGACCTGCGAAATGTCGCAACCGTTTGCCTTGGCAACTTCGGTTATGACCTGTGCTGAAGCTGTGTAACCAACCCAAGCATGCATTGCAATTGCGTATGAACCACACTCTGCTAGTGCTGCGTCACCTGATGGTGCGGCAGATGCTTCAGCATCTACGCCTGCGCCACCACATGCACTTAGCAACAATGCAGCTGCTGCGGCAAGCACAGAGGCTTTTGCACCAACTCTTTTGTTCCGAACCATTCTTATCTCCTCGCTAGGAAATGAACCATCTTGCGACAGTCCCTCAAACCAACGTTTGTTAGTTTGAAATCTAGTGCTTAGGGGCCGAATTTCGGGCCACCATGTACTGCGCGATTCGGTCAATCATCACGCCGAGCAACAAGATACAGAAGCCTGCGACCAGGCCTTTTCCTTGAAGTTCGGGCTTTGAGGATCCGAGTAGCACCAAGTAGCCAAGGCCACCACCGCCTACAAAGCCACCGATGACCACAACTGCTAGTACAAATATCAATCCTTGATTAGTTGCCAGCAATAGGGACTTCTTTGCGGCTGGAAGTTGTACTTTCGTTATAAGTTGCCACTTGGTGGAACCTGTGGATGTAGCCGCTTCGACCATGTTTACTGGCACTTCTCGAATGCCCTGACCCACGATTTTCACCACAATTGGGATCGAATAAACGATTCCTGTTGCGATCGCGGTAAATCGGGACGGACCGAAGAAGCCGAGCATCGGTATTAGGTACACGAAAGCGGGCAGGGTTTGACCTGCATCCAGGATTGGCCGCAAGGCTCGTTCAGCTCGAACACTCCTTCCTATCCAAACGCCGACAATTACACCAACAATCATCGTGAGCATTGTGGCCACAATGGTTTGCGTGAATGTGATCATGGTGTCGTACCAAAGCCCCGTTGCAACAACAGCAATCAACAAGGTTGCAGAAACAATTGCTGATCTAACCCCACCAAGAATTAGTGAGATCAAAGTGATCATGGTAATTGTTAAGTACCAAGGTGAGTTAGCAAGGATGCTTTCTAGTGGATTCAGTACCCCAACAGTTACTGCTTTACTTAAGCCTGCAGTTAACAGTTCGAGGTTTTCAGTCACCCAAGTCACAGCAAAGTCAGATACATTTGCAACTTGCGAGCTAATGTCAATTTGCTTTGGGAAGAATGCCGCCCAAACCATTTGACGCGATAACACAATGCCAACGATCGCTGTGATGCCAGCAATTATGAGAGCAAGTTTTCTGCGCTTTCGATCCGCTTCAGACGGTGGAACAAATGTTTCCTTCTTCGTGATCGCAGCAGAAGTACTGCGATCTAACATGATGGCAATCAAGACAACTGCAATGCCAGCAACAAACCCATCGCCGACATTTCGAATGATCAAAGCATCAATAACTGGCTTACCAAGTCCAGGTGCGCCAATAAGTGCCGCAATAACCACAAAGGAAAGCGCTGCCATAACCGTTTGATTAATTCCCATAATGATTGTGCGTGAAGACATTGGGAGTTGAACTTTACGTAACAGTTGTCGCTTAGTTGTACCCATTGAAGTTCCAGCTTCAACCGGACTGGTTGGCACACCACGAATTCCAAATGCTGTTAAGCGAACTGCGATCGGAATGCTATAAACCATAGTTGCAATCGTTGCCGAAGCAGGACCAATCAAAAAGACGAGAGCAAGGGGAGCCAAGTAAACCAAAGTTGGCAAGATCTGCGCCAAGTCGAGAATCGGCGTCACTACTTTAAGCACCCGATCCGACAGGCCAGCCCAAATACCAACTGGAATTCCAATTGCTAGTGAAAGGATCACAGCAGCAAAAGTCATGGCCAAGGTATCCATGGAATCTGTCCATAAACCAAGGGCGCCGCAAGCAAAAGTTAAAGCCATAGCAGCAAAAGCCATGCGGACGTTCGATACTGCAAAAACCACAAAGCCAATTAATGAAATAACACCAAGCCAGCCAAGGACGGGGATACTCGAGCTACCGTTTGGAATTGCAATGAATTCTCGAATGATGTTTACGAAACCATCAATAAACTCTCGAATGGGATTAAAGAAGTATTTAAAGGCAAGGCCATCATTTCGGTTATCTCTAATTGAGTCTGCAACTTCACCTGCCCAGGCAGTGAACTTTGAGTTATCCGGAACGGCTAGCTCCAAAGTCGCCTTACCTTGCAAGATTTGGGCAACGGCAACCCAAATGATTAACAGGCCACCAAGAATCCAACTACGCCTAATTGATTTAGGCGCAATCTTTATTGCTGGTTCAGTCCTAACGCTCATGCGTGAGTACCGCCTCCGACAACCTGCAAGATGTCGCGCGATTTAATGTAGCCAATTATGTTTCCACCTTCGACAACTCCGACTGGTCCGTTTGCATCAAGGACGGCTGCGGTTGCATCACGAATTACTGTGTCTGCTGGAATTGTGCGTCCTGTCGCAGTTTCAGAATCCGCAAGTGGTCGGGCAATAGTACGAACCGTAAGAACATGGGACTTAGGAACATCGCGAGTGAAATCTTCAACATATGCATCGGCTGGATTTGCGATGAGTTCTTCGGCTGTTCCCATTTGCACAACTGCACCGTCACGCATAATTGCGATTCGATCACCAAGCTTTAAGGCCTCAGACAAGTCATGGGTAATGAAGACCATGGTCTTACCAAGTTCTTCGTGAAGTCGAATAACTTCAGTCTGCATGTCACGGCGAATTAGTGGATCAAGTGCCGAGAATGGTTCGTCTAGGAACATAACCTCTGGATCTACAGCTAGTGCACGAGCTAGACCTACGCGCTGCTGCATACCGCCCGAGAGTTGTTCTGGATATGCGTAGGCAAAACCTTGAAGTCCAACAAGTTCAATAACTTCGTTCGCACGAGCATGACGCTTTTCTTTGCTGACACCATTAACTTCAAGTGCAAAGGCAATGTTGTCAATTACTTTGCGATGCGGCAAGAGACCAAAGTTCTGGAACACCATCGAAAACTTAGTGCGGCGCAATTCACGGAGTCGGGCGTCATTTGCTTTCATGATGTCTTCACCGTCTAAGACGACGCTTCCTGAAGTTGGTTCAATCAGTCTGGTTAAACAGCGAACCAGAGTTGATTTACCTGATCCCGAAAGACCCATAACTACGAAGACTTCACCCGGAGCGACATCAAATGAAACGTCGCGAACTGCGGCAGTATTACCGGTCTTCTCGCGCAGTTCGGCACGCGGCAACGCGGCATCTGGGCTGTCAACAATCTTTTCTGGGTTGGGACCGAAGACCTGCCACAGATTATTAACTGAGATCGCACTCGAGTTATTAGACATTTACTTGCCCTTTCGCTGGTGTGAACCACTCCGATGGTGCTGGAGCTAGATTTTGCCAAATGTGCTTGTGCTCTAGATATTCTGCAAGCCCCGCTTCGCCAAGCTCGCGGCCGTTGCCTGATTGCTTGAAGCCACCCCATTCTGCTTGCGCAACATATGGGTGATAATCGTTGATCCAAATTGTTCCATGACGTAGGAGTCGTGCCATACGTTGCGCCTTTTCCGAATCAGTTGTCCATACGGCTCCGGCTAGTCCAAAGATGGTGTCATTGCCAAGTTTGATGGCTTCATCCTCAGTTTCGAAAGTTTCTACGGTCAAGACTGGCCCGAAAGATTCATCTTGGACACAGGACATCTCAGTAGTGCAGTTGTCCAAAACGGTTGGGCGATAGAAGAAGCCATTTGCAAACTGCGATCCTTCTGGACGCTTTCCTCCGGCACGAAGCACTGCGCCTTCGGCAAGCGCGTCTGCCACGTAGCGCTCAACTTTGTCGCGATGTGCCGCACTGATTAGTGCGCCAGTTTCGGCATCTTCATCGTGTGCACCACCAAGTCGGATAAGTTCTGCGCGACGTGCGATTTCATCAACTACTTGGTTATGAACCTTCTTTTCAACCAATAGTCGTGCGCCTGCGGAACATACTTGGCCCGAGTGCAAGAAGACAGCAGTTAGTGCGTTGTCGATCGCAGCATCTAAGTCAGCATCAGCAAAGATAATGTTTGGATTCTTGCCACCGAGTTCAAGCGCTACGCGCTTTACAGTCTCTGCAGAATTAATCATGAGACGCTTGCCAGTTGCCAAACTTCCAGTGAATGAAACCATGTCCACTCCAGGATGAGTACTTAGTGGACCACCAGCAACAGCTCCGGCACCAAGCACTAAGTTTGCAACTCCGGCTGGCAGACCAGCTTCAGTAAACACATCCATCATCATTGAAGTTGTTGTTGGCGTAAGTTCACTTGGCTTAATTACAAACGTGCAACCAGTAGCAATTGCTGGCGCCATCTTCCAAGAAGCCTGCAATAGGGGATAGTTCCAAGGAGTGATCATTGCAACCACACCTATAGGTTCAGATGTCATAGTGCTGCGTACGTTTTCACGACCTGGATCAACTTCTCGATCATGCGACTTTGGTGCCAACTTGGCAAAGTATCTGAACACAGAAATAACGTCATCAATGTCGTAGCGCGCTTCAACAATTCTTTTGGCAGTGTCTTCTGATTCAGCTTGGGCGAATAGTTCTTTGTCGCGCTCCAGAATCTCGGCAACTTGTTCCAGAATCTTTCCACGTTGTTCGCCACTAAATGATGGCCAGTGCGTGCCATCAAAAGTATTTCGCGCGGCGTCGATAGCCGAGACCGTGTCAGCTGCACCACCTTCATGAAAAGTTGCAACTAAATGTCCATCAGCGGGATGCAAGACATTTCGGATTTCTCCCGACGAGCTGCCTTGACGTTTTCCGTTGATAAACAGTTCAGTCACTTTTTCGTATTTCATAGGTAAAAACCTTACTCTCGCCAGAAGTTCGGATTACCCGAAAGCTTGGATGCACTTTGTTTCACAATGTGGCCTAATGACTCAAAATCTTCAGGCTTGATACGACTTGCGGGACCGGAAATAACCAATGCCGCTGTTACTTCACCGTGCTCGTCTCTAATGGGCGCAGCGACTGCCATAAAGTCTGGCTCCATCTCCTGATTTGCCACCGCGTATCCAAGTTCGCGCACTCGTTTAAGTTCTTTCTCCAGAGCGTCACCAGAAGTGATTGTGTTGACTGCCAACTTTTTCCAAGAACTTGGGCGAGCTGAGATTCGATCAGATTCATCAAGCCAGGCGGTCAGGACCTTGCCGCTGGCTGTGCAATGGGTTGGGACGCTGTGTCCAAGCCAACTTCGCATGGACACCATCGAGGGACCGATGACTTGATCAACGTACAAAACTCGGTTGTTATCAAGTACTGCGATGTTTACAGTTTCACCGACTTCAGTAGCCAAGGCCTTGGTGACAGCTCGGGATCCTGAAACTGCATCTAGTGAACTAGTAACAGAACCAGCTAAGCGAACTAAACCAAGCCCTAATCGGTAACGACCGCGGTCGGAAACTTGATCAACTAAGCCACGGTTAAGCAGTGCAGTCATTAAGCGTGAGGCTGTGGATTTATGAACCCCAAGGTCAGCCGCAATTTCAGTAACACCAGATTCACCGCGTTGCGCCAATATCTCAAGGATCATTAAGGCTCGATCTACAGATTGAACGGAACTACTTTCCGTCAAATGAGTGTTGCCCATGGCGCAACATTATGCGTCATGGGCAACACCTGTCTGGCGTTTTACAAACTTGTTAGAACAAACCTACAACTTCGCCATTTTCGAGCTTGATGCTATTTGCAGCGGGAACCTTAGGCAGGCCAGGCATCGTCATGATGTCGCCAGTTACAACCACGATGAACTCTGCACCCGCACTTAAGCGGATTTCCCGAATCGCAACAGTGTGGCCAGATGGTGCACCTTTCGCTGCCGCATCTGTTGAGAATGAGTACTGAGTCTTGGCCATACAGATCGGGAAGTGACCGTAACCAGCATCTTCGAAGACCTTGAACTGATCCTTAACGCTCTTGTCAGCGACTACTTCTGCTGCATCATAGATTTCAGTTGCGATAGTCGAGACCTTGTCCCAAAGCGACATGGTGTCTGGGTAGAGCGGCTTGAAAGATGCAGTTCCTCCTTCAACAATTTCTACAACTTTTTTCGCAAGCTCAGTTGTGCCCTTGCTGCCTTCGGCCCAGTGAGTACAGCGAATAGCGTCAACGCCTATTTCGGCACAGTACTTTTGCACTGCAGCAAATTCAGCATCGGTATCAGTTGTGAAGTTGTTGACGCCAACTACAACTGGGACACCAAACTTTTGAACGTTGCGGATGTGACGACCAAGGTTTGCAAGCCCAGCTTCAACGGCTGAAACATTTTCTTTACCAAGATCATCCTTTGCAACACCGCCATGCATTTTGAGCGCACGAACTGTGGCAACGATTACTGCCGCAGCTGGTTCTAGACCGGCCTTGCGACATTTGATGTCAAAGAATTTCTCAGCACCAAGGTCAGCTCCGAAGCCAGCTTCAGTAACTACATAGTCACCAAGCTTTAGTGCGGTATGTGTTGACAATACTGTGTTACAACCATGAGCAATGTTTGCAAATGGTCCACCGTGTACAAATGCCGGATTGTTCTCAAGAGTCTGAACCAAGTTTGGCATCAAGGCATCTTTAAGAAGCACCGTCATTGCACCATTTGCATTTAGTTGTGCTGCAGTAATCGCAACTTTGTCCCGGGTGTAGCCAACAACAATGTTTCCAAGGCGACGCTCTAAATCTTCTAGATCCATTGCTAGACAAAGAATTGCCATAACTTCGCTTGCAACCGTGATATCAAATCCGGCTTCACGTGGGTAACCGTTTCCTGGTCCACCAAGTGCTGCTGTGATTTCACGCAGGGCACGATCGTTCATATCGATAACGCGCTTCCAAGCGATACGACGCACGTCAATGCCTAGTTCATTACCCCAGTAAATGTGGTTATCAAGCATTGCTGAAAGCAGATTGTGTGCAGCTCCAATGGCATGAAAGTCGCCAGTGAAGTGAAGGTTAATGTCTTCCATTGGAACTACCTGAGCAAATCCGCCACCAGCAGCGCCACCTTTCATGCCAAAGCATGGACCAAGGGATGGTTCACGCAAACAAACAATGGCCTTTTTGCCAATTGCGTTTAGGCCATCACCAAGACCAACAGTTGTAGTCGTCTTGCCTTCACCGGCAGGTGTAGGAGTCATTGCAGTAACAAGGATTAGCTTGCCGTTTGGCTTTGATTTCAGCGAAGAGATGAAGTCCATGTTGATCTTGGCCTTTGTTGGACCATAATTCAGAACTGCATCTGCTGGAATACCGATTTTTGCTGCAACCGAAACAATAGGTTCAGTCGTAGCTGCCCGAGCAATATCGATATCTGATTTCATGCTAGTAACTCCTTCTTGCGCTTGTCGACCCATTCGTCAAGCTCTTCTTTGATTGCGGAATCCATTGCTGGAGGTTCGTACTCGTCGATCATCTTGTGTGCTAATTCGTTTGCACGTACATCTGTGGTCTTTGAACCATTGCGTGACCAGCGATCGAAGTTATCTGCTGACGACAGGAATGGTCGGTAGAAGCAATCGCGGAATCGCTCCATAGTGTGCTGGGTTCCCAGGAAGTGACCACCATGACCAGATTCTTCGTGCGCTTCGAATGCTAAAGATGCTTCATCGATTTCAAATGGAGTGAACTCAGCCTGCATAGCCTGAAGAATTTCAATATCCATTACAAACTTTTCGTAACAAGCTACAAGGCCACCTTCAAGCCAACCAGCTGCGTGCATAACAAAGTTGGTACCAGCAAGGAATGTTGCATGCATCGTCATCAGGGTTTGGTAACCAGCTTGAGCATCAACAGTCTGGGCAGCATTTAGTCCACCACCACCACGGAATGGCAAGTTGAAGTGGCGGGCAATCTGACCAGTGCAAAGCAGACCCATTGCCGATTCTGGAGTACCAAACATTGGGGAACCGGACTGCATGTCAATGTTTGAAAGGAATGAACCAAATACGACAGGGCAACCTGGACGAACCAGCTGCGCCAAAGCAATACCGCTCAATGCTTCAGCAATTTGCTGAACCAAGGAAGCCGGAATTGTTACTGGACTCATAGCACCCATCAAAAGGAATGGGGTTAGTACGCAAGGCTGACCAGCTTCGCTGTATTCAAACAGTGATTCCAACATGCGATCATCCCAGCGAAGCGGGGAGTTGCAGTTAATTAGAGAAATGATTGCTGGAGTCTTTTCAATACTTTCGCGAGAACCGAAAATAATTTCAGACATTTTGATTGTGTCTCTGGCGTTAAGGCCGGTCACAACATTGCCCATAAACGGCTTGTCGCTGAGTGTCATCAAGTTATAGATCATGTCAATGTGACGTGTATCAAGGTGGGCATCGTTTGGTTCAACTACAACACTGCTCGATACATCTAGATCGCCAAACATGTGACCAAGCTTGGTGAAATTCTGGAAGTCATTAAGAGTTCCATCACGGCGCTCACCCAAGTCGCGCACAAACGGCGGACCGTAAACGCCAGCAAAAACCATGTTGTCGCCGCCGATGATTACGTTCTTCTCTGGGTTGCGTGCCTGCAACGTGAATTCACTTGGTGCCTTGGCAACCTGTTCCAGAATCCATTCCGGATCGAACTTAACGTTGTTGCCTTCAACTTTTTGTCCAGCTGCTCGGAACAGGTCCAAGGCGCGCTCATGCATAAACTCGACACCCATTTCGGAAACAATGCGTCGCCAACCCTTATCCAGGACTGCCATGGCATCCTGCGAAAGAATTTCATAACGTGGGCTTTTGTTCTGGAACATAACGGGCTCCTGTTGTGCGGCTATCTACATAGATAACAGGTTCAAATTTTTCATCAAAAGACATGACGAATACCCGATATGTTAGCGTACGATGTGGAACATAGGTTCCAGATCGTGAAACTTTTTCGAAAGCTTCAGATCGAGATTTGACCTCTATATAGGGGGAGGCGTAATGAGCAAAGAGTTAGGCGAAAAGCCAATAACTGGAACGCAATCCATCGATCGCGCCTGTGACCTTTTGATCCGCGTTATTAATTCGGAAGATCCACAAACTTTAAGCGAATTAGTTGCGGCCACAGGCCTTGCTAAGGGAACAACTTCTCGAATTCTCAGCGCCTTGGAACGAAGCGGACTTTTGGCCAGAAGCACAGTTGGCGGCTTTGAAGCAGGTCCGGTTCTAAACCAGTTCGCGGTTCGCGGCGGCGCTTACACGGCATTGATTGGTTCTTTAACTCCAGCAATGGAACGCATTGCTGACATTACGCACGAAACTGTCAGCCTTGCGGTAACCGGACATAACGGTATCGACAACATAGCCCAGGTTGAAGGCTCCTATCTATTAGGAAGCCGTAACTGGGTAGGCGAAAGCGTGCCATCGCATTGCTCAGCAGCCGGCAAAGTGTTAATTGCTTTCGGAGGAGCTACCGTACCGAGCACTTTGGCGCCGCGCACTACGGAAACAATCACAGATTTTGCTCTACTTGATCAGCACATTCGAAAAGCTCGCGAAGTTGGTTATGCCGTTATTCGTAATGAGCTTGAACAAGGTCTGATTGCCGTTGCAATTCCAGTTCTAGGTGCAAACGGTAAGGCAATTGCGGCTTTGTCAGTTAGTGGTCCGGCTGAGAGAATTACGCCAGGCGATGAATTGCACATCGCCCAACTTATGCGTCGAGAATTAAACCAAGTGCAAGGCTTACAACAAGAAGGAGCGGCATGACACCCGACGAAATCCTAAAGGAAATGTACGAACGGACCATGGAAGGCAATGCACCTCGCGTACTTGAGCTAACCCACATGGGACTTGATGCTGGGTTAACTCCTGACTCAATCCTGTTCGATGCATTGATTCCGTCACTTGAAGAAGTTGGCGCACGTTTCGAGCGCGGCGACTACTTCGTTCCAGAGATGTTGATTGCTGGCCGTGCCATGAGTGGCGCATTAGATGTGCTTCGTCCGCTACTGGCAGACACTGGTGCTGAGACCGTAGGAACATTCCTGATGGGAACTGTTAAGGGTGACGTTCACGACATTGGCAAGAACCTTGTAAATATCATGCTTGAAGGCGCTGGCTTCCAAGTTATTGATATTGGTGTTCAGTGCGCACCTGAGAAGTTCATTGATGCAATCAAGGAACATCAGCCAGACGTTGTTGGTATGTCCGCATTCCTAACAACCACAATGCCTATGTTCAAGGTAAATATCCATGAAATTACCAAGGCTGGTATGCGCGATGACGTAATCATCATGGTTGGTGGAGCTCCAGTTACCCAGGAATACGCAGACGTTGTTGGCGCAGATGGTTATGCAGCAGATGCTTCAACTGCAGTTCGCAAGGCTAAGGAACTAATTGCCGTTAAGCGTGGCCAGTAAATACCAACATGACAACCTTCATCGCCACCATTGAGCACGTAGTCAAGGGACCCGTTTGGGGTTGCCAAGACTGTGGGCAATGTGTTTTGCACTCAACGGGTATGACTTGCCCAATGAATTGTCCAAAAACATTGCGCAATGGTCCATGTGGTGGCGTGCGCGAAAACGGTCATTGTGAGGTTAAGCCAGAGATGAAATGTGTTTGGCTAAAGGCTTATGACCGCACGCAGGATTGGCCATTGCCGTCATCTTGGAAGGACGAATACAACCATTTGCGTCCGCCAGTTGATAACCGCTTAAAGGGAACTTCTTCTTGGAAGAACTTCTTCACTAAGCGGGATCGCTGGACTCCAGCTGGTTGGAAGAACACAACTGATGAATCTGTTGCGCAAGGAGTTGATCATTAATGTCGACTCTTGAGCAAAAGTTGATGAATACAACTGAAACTGTTTTTACTGCTGAATTTCATTCCCTCGATGGAAATGGACTTGAAAAAGCAAAAAAGTATGCAGATCGGTTCCGTGGTTGGTTCGACGGTGTTAATGCAACAGACAACACTGCTGCACATGCACACGTTTCAAACGTGGCTTCGGCAATTGCAATTAAGCAACTTGGTTTAGAGCCAATTTTGCAGATTGTCTGCCGCGACAAGAATCGCCTAGCCCAACAAGCCGACATCATGGGCGCCTCGATGTTCGGTGTAGAAAACTTTGTGGCACTCACAGGTGACGATGTAACTGCTGGAGATGAACCTGAAGCCCGCAGAGTTTTTGATACAGATGGCCCACAACTTGTCCGCCTGATGGGAACTCTCAAGCGTGGGGAGTACATGTCCGGACGAAAGATTGATCCAGCTCCGCACATGTTTATTGGCGCAGTTGAAAATCCTGGTGCTCCGCCGTTTGAATATCGAGTACAACGCGTAGCTAAGAAATATGCAGCTGGTGCAAAGTTCCTACAGCTACAGATTTGTTACCACCAAGATCGGCTAGAAAAATTCTGTGCTGGAGTTCGCGATGCTGGGCTTGCCGGAAAGATCGCAATCATTCCAACCGTAGTTTTAGTTAAGGGCGCTCGGCCATTGAACTTTATGCACAACAGTGTGCCGGGTATCGATGTCCCTGCTGATCAAATTGCTCGCGTAGAAATGGCAGCTGATCCAGCCGAAGAAGCGTATTTACAAACCCTTGAATTCGCCCAGCATGCATTGGCTCAGCCAGGCGTACGAGGCCTGCATTTAACTGACTTTAGAAATGATGAGACACTAGAAAGACTTATGACAGATCTGGGCAGAGTTCGCCAAACAGCAGCTAATAGCTCGACCACAAACGAAGTAAAGGACGACCATGCATACAGTGCTTAGTTCCGCCACCAAGACCGTAACGATGGGTCACGACTTACCATTCGTAATCATTGGCGAACGTTTGAATCCAACTGGTCGCAAGTTATTCCAGGAAAAGCTTCGCGCGGATGATCTATCCACAATCAATATCGACGTAGCTGACCAAGTTGCTGGTGGCTGCGACATGCTTGACGTAAACATGGGTGTGCCATTAACTGATGAACCAGCTCTTTTAGCCCGAGCCATCAAGCTAGTTCAATCGCTAACAGATCTTCCAATCTGTATTGACTCGTCTGTAATCGAAGCTCTTGATGCCGGCCTTGCAGTTTATGAAGGAAAAGCACTAGTTAACTCAATGACTGGTGAAGACGAACGTATGGACATCATCCTTCCTTTGGTTAAGAAGTACGATGCTGCGATCCTGGCTCTTCCAAACGATGAAGTCGAAATCCCAATGCTTGCCAAGGACCGCATGGTCATTGTCGAAAAGATTGTGCGACGCGTTGAAAAAGAAGGAATCTCATTAGATAACCTTTTGATCGATCCACTTGCCATGCCAGTTGGTGCAGATCCTGAGAACGTAAAGAATACCCTTGAAACTATTTACTTGATCAAGGAAAAGTACGGCTTAAACATGTCGATTGGTGCATCTAATGTTTCATTCGGCCTTCCTAATCGTCACGCTTTAAATGCTGCGTTCATGCCAATGGCAATGTCAATGGGCCTTACTTCGGCAATCATGGATGGCCGCACGCCAGAAGTTGTGCAAGCCGTTCGCGCTGCAGACCTTCTACTCGGATTAGACCAGTGGGGCGCTAATTGGATCACTAATTTCCGTGCCAACAAAGAAGCGTAATTTTTAACTAAGCGAGAGATTAATCGTGCCAAACACAGAAAGCACAAAGTCCGACACAACTGTCAGTGGACTTGGTCGCGTTCAATTACAGTTCACACCAAGTGGAACTGAAGTTCGCGTGCCACCTGGTGTCACTGTCTTTGACGCAGCTTCTTGGAACGGTTTAGCAATTGATTCAACCTGTGGTGGACATGGAACTTGCAAGAAGTGCAAGATCCAAGTTATCGAGGGTGAAGTTCCGGTTTCGCGCCTCGACATTCGAGCATTCAGTCCAGAACAACTTGAAGATGGTTGGCGCTTGGCTTGTGTGGCAAGAGCAAATGGAAACCTAAAGGTTGATGTTCCGCCGCTTTCGACTCGTCCAAAAGCGGCAACAGTTGGAGTTGGCCGCCAAGTAATTCTGCGACCGGCAGTTCAAAAACGTTACGTGGAGCTGGTTGAACCAACCCTTCATGATCAGCGTCCGGACATTGATCGCTTGCGCGATGCTATGGATGACTTAGAGTTTGAGGCTGATCTCGCAGTACTTAAGACACTTCCAACTGTTCTTCGCAAGAACGATTTCAAAGTAACAGCAGTTGTAGTGAATGAAGCTTTGATTGCTGTCGAGCCAGGGGATACCTCGGCGCAAAACTACGCAATCGGGATTGACCTTGGAACTACAACTGTTGTAGCAACCCTGCTAGACCTTGTTACTGGAACTCCAATGGCAGTTAAGTCAATGCTGAATAAGCAGCAGCCATTTGGCGCCGACGTTATCTCACGAATTTCAGCCACCATGATGGATCCGTTAGCAGCCGATTTGATGCAAACTGCTGGCCTTGCCACATTAAATGAACTTATTGCTGAAGTTTGCACCGAAGCTGAAGTTTCTGCAGACCAGGTTTATGAAATTGCAATAGCTGGAAACGCAACAATGGTTGAGATTTTGCTTGGGGTAGACCCAGAGCCAGTAGGTGTTGCACCGTTCATTACTGCAGCTCAGAAATGGCCAATCTTTACGGCAGCTGAAGTCGGTATCGAGTTACTGCCGTCAGCGCGAGTTTTCTTGTTTCCAGCATTTGGCGCATATGTTGGTGGCGACATCGTTGCAGGCGTGTTGGCAACTGGAATGGATCGCGATAAGCGAGTTCGACTACTTATTGACGTTGGCACTAACTGCGAAATCGTACTTTCCAATGGCGATCAAATCCTTACAACTGCCGCACCAGCTGGTCCGGCATTTGAGGCTGCCTCCATTGCTTGTGGCATGCGTGCAGCAGATGGCGCTATTGAAGTTGTTCAAGTTACTGACGAAGGAATTCAACTAGGTGTGATCGGTGATGCCACACCAGTTGGTATCTGTGGCTCTGGTCTCGTTGATGCCGTTTATGTATTGCACAAAGCAAAGCTGATTGACGACTCTGGCAGATTCATCACAGATGAAGAAGCCTTGAAGGTTGCCCCTCATCTCGCATCACGTCTTTTAACTCGAGAAGCTGGAGATCGAATCTTTGTATTGCATTGGGATGGCGAAGAACCAACGGTTTACTTGTCGCAGCGCGATGTTCGCGAACTTCAATTCGCGAAAGCTTCGATTGCAACCGGTTGGCGTTTGCTGCTAGAAGAAGTAGGCCTAGTTGACGATGATGTGCAGCAAGTTTTACTAGCTGGCTCATTTGGTTCATACCTGTCACCAGCATCGGCAATTGGCATTGGACTCGTTCCAAAGCTTCCAGTGATGCGAATCGTAAGTGCTGGAAACGTCGCAGGTGAAGGCGCAAAGATGGTGCTTCTATCCAGCACCGAACGAAGTGGCGCAACAACTTTGCTTGATGAAGTTGATTATGTAGAGCTTTCAGATCGCCCAGATTTCAATGACAAATTCTTCCTGGAGCTGGCGCTTCCATCATGAGCGTTGCAGTTATAGCCTGCGGTGCACTGGCAGCCCACGTGCACGAAATTGCCGATCGTCGAAATCTGACATTGCGCATAGAGCCAATTAATCCTTTGCTGCACAATCGCCCTGAAGGCATTGCACCTGAAGTCGAAAAAATGATTTTGGAATTACAGCCAACACACGATCAAGTTGCGATTGCTTACGCAGATTGTGGTACCTACGGCGCAATTGATGCACTTTGCGATAAATACCAAGTGTCTCGACTTTCGGGCGATCATTGCTATGACGTGTTTGCAACTGCTGAAAAAATGAAAGCTGAGTTCGAGGCCGTTCCAGGAACTTATGTATTCACTGATTACTTGGTTAAGACTTTTCGCCGAAGTGTTATGACTGAAATGGGCTTAGATCGTTACCCAGAATTGCGAGATGACTACTTCCATTCCTACAAAAGAGTTTTATGGCTTGCGCAACATCAAACTCTTGAACTAGAAGCCGCAGCAAAAGATGCCGCTGACTTAATTGGTTTGCCACTTGAAATCATTCAGGTTGGAGACCAACACCTAGAAGAACAACTGTTAAAACTAATTGGAGCGCCAAGTGAGTAATTACTCGGAAGAAAGCATTCTCAACTTCTTGGGACCTTACAAAGGAAACGGGTCTGCAGTTTTGCGCTCGTTGCAACTTGTGCAGGAACTTCTTGGATATGTTCCGGATAGTGCGCTCGACATCATTGCAAAGAACTCAAACGTTTCGCGCGCTGAAGTATATGGAGTTTTCACGTTCTATAGTGATTTCCGATCAACTCCACCAGCAAAGGCGGTAGTTAAAGTTTGCGTT
>JALRCB010000119.1 GCA_023257525.1 Candidatus Nanopelagicales bacterium | reverse complement strand
CAGAGAAGACAACAGCAAGCTTTGCTGAGTCAACACCATCTGGAGAGATTGCCATCTGATCGTCGCCAGCATCAGCCATCAAGCGTTCTGTGATAACTGCGGCAGGTACTGAGAACACGTATTCGATGCGATCTGGATAAGCCGGACGGAATGTATCTGTCGCTGGATCCCAGTTCTCGTTACGTACCAATACCAGCTTTTCCTTCTTTACGTAGGACTCGATCTTGTATGGGCCGTTTGACAATACGTTGTCATCGTAAGTTTCACCGGTGTCAGCATCTTCACGAACTGCAGCGAATGCACTTAGGGTAACTGCGTAGTTGAAGTCAGATGCAGGCTTGGCAAGATTGAAAGTAATCTTGTTACCTTCACAAACTACAGCTGCGTCAAAAGATGCCTGGCCAGCAGCGTCATCTACATATGGGCCCTTGTAGTCAGTGACATTAAGCATTGTCATCGCATAAGCAGGTCCATCGGTAATGATGTCGGTGGCGAAGGTGCGTGAGATGCCGTACTTGAAATCTTCACAAGTTACATCCTTGCCGTCTTCCCACTTCATGCCGTCCTTAAGAGTGAACTCCCAAGTCAAACCACCATCAGGTGTGGTACCAGTATCAGTAGCTGCATCTGCAACTAGCTGGCTGGCTTCATTGTTGTCCTTGCTCACTGTGTACTGAGTAAGGGTGCGGTTTAGGTAAGCGCTAGCAAAAGCTAGATCTTCACCTGTGTAGTTACGCTGTGGATCTAAGTGCAAGATCTGCTCTGCTTCTGTAAGGATGTAGAGAGTTCCGCCTTTCGAACCTTCTCCGGTCGCTGTTTCACTTCCGCCACCGCATGCGGTTAGCAAAAGAGCCAGCGACACTGCACCAACGCCGAAGCGGATGCTTGTCGACTTCTTCATATTTCCTCCATTGAGATGTGGGTTGACCGCATCTTTAGGTCGTGATTCGGGTGAATCACCTTTTATCAATCCCCCGGTTGAGGTCTTGATTTTTCAGTTCTCGAGAAACTGAAAAACTTAGTTTCGATCTGCCTTTGGATCTAAGGCGTCACGCAGTGCATCTCCCAGTAGGTTGAACGACAGCACTGCAGCTAACAACATGGAAAGCGGAACAAAAAAGTAAAACGGATCTACCGTGAAATAGCCGACTGATTCTTGCAACATAGATCCCCAAGTTGGAGTCGGTGGAATTACTGAAATTCCAAGATAGGCAAGAGCTGCCTCTGCACCAATTAGTCCCGGCATCGCAATCGTGGCATAAACCAAAATTGGTGCCCAGAGGTTTGGCAGAAGCTCACGAAACAAAATTCGTCGCTTACTCGATCCGATAGACACGGCTGCCTCGACAAATTCACGTTCGCGTAACGAAAGTACCTGGCCACGAATTAAGCGCGCAAGATATGGCCAACCAAAAACACTAAGTACCAAAATCAATGTTGTAATTCGAGAGGGATTTCCCGCTGGTAGTCCCCAGGCTTGCAAGCGTTGCTCTAAAACTGGTGACATTGCAATGATTACCAATAGCAATGGGAACGCCAAAGTAATGTCCATGAATCGGCTCAGTACGGTGTCAGTTTTTCCTCGTGAGTAACCAGCAACAATTCCTACTATGGTTCCAACCACAACCGTGATAATTGTCGCGGAAAGCGCAATGAAGAGTGAGATCCGCGAACCATAGAGAAGTCTGGCAAGAATATCTCGACCAGTTAATGGTTCAACGCCAAGTGGATGATCCCATGAAACGCCACCAAACGGGCCAAGTGGCAAGCTACCGGCATCACTTAATAGATCAGTATTGAAGTCATAAGGATTTACTCCGATCCACCTGGAAATCAGTGGGCCAAAAACTGCAATAAAAACAATCAATGCCAACACGAACATGCTGGCAACAGCAACGCGATCTTTACGTAGTCGAGCCCAAGCCAACTGTCGCAGGGTACGCCCAACAACAGCTTCTGATTCCGTGGCTTCAACTAGCGACATTCAGCATTGCCTTCCCGTGATTCAGGCATTATTAACCTTCGAAGTCTATTTGGGTTCATACCTTCGCCGATACCGAATTTGGCAGATTGTGACAATACTTACGCGGGAAAACCCTTTGTTTTACTAAGGAATTTCTTGTTTTCCGATGTTTACCAAGTCATACTGATTGCCCAGAGCGATTTGTACATATATGTCCGTTAGTGCTTTCGGTCGGTACAAAACAATGCGATCCACGGCATATGGCAGATACACGGCTTCTTGCATCACCAGTTCTTCAATCTTTCGATTGAGCTCAGCTGCTTCGGCTGAAGTTTGGGCGGCTTCGAGAGAATCGAGCAAAGTATTGATTTCATCTAAATCAAGTTCTGCAAAGTTTTGATTTGCAGAAGGTTTAATTTTTCGGCCGTCAATCAATGGCGCCCAAAATGAAAGTGCGGATGAATAATCTGGGCCCCAACCGGTCGAAGCAAGTCCAATTCCTTGAGCGCTCATAGTTTCTGGAGAGCCAAGTCCAGTGGTGAAATACTGGGCAAAGTTTGCAAACTCAACCGGATCAACAACTATGCCAACCCGAGCCAAACTTTTTTGAACTGATAGAAAAATGTCTTTTCCAATTCCAATCGCGACATACGCCATCTTTACTTGGAAACCATCTGGGTAGCCGCATTGCGCCAGGCTCTCTCTAGCTTTTCGAATGTTTCCAGTTTCGTCACTGCCACTTGGATACGGATTGTAAGAACTGTCATAACCCAGAATCGTTGGCGGGCTCAGCGAATGCGCAATTGCTGCAGTTGCACTACCGCCTCGCACATTCTGTAAATCAACTTTGTCTAATGCATAAAAAATTGCGTCCCGACAAGGAGCTCGATCTAATGGTGGAAGGTTTGGGTTAACTACTAGGAAGTTAACGAAACTCATTTCTGGATTATCAATAAGAGATCTTTGCGACTCTTGTGCCAAAGTTGCATCTCGCGCTATTGGAGCAAGTCCATAATTCAACTTCACAT
>JALRCB010000118.1 GCA_023257525.1 Candidatus Nanopelagicales bacterium | reverse complement strand
TGCAGTGGAAATAACTGGAACTTCACCACTGGCAACTCGTGCGCCAATAGCACTGGCATCAACGGCAACAACTTCGCCAACCAGTCCAATGTCTTCTTGTACGCCGTCCACTAAAACAGTGCGGTGCTCGGCCGTAAGCAATCCGTCAATGTCGCCTGGCATTGAGATTGCAGAAACTTCACTTGCGTTCATTAACTCAACAAGTTCTCTATTGACTTCATTAACCAATACATCACGAACTACTTGCACAGATTCTGCAGTTGTTACCCGGTAACCACCTTTGAATTCGGAAGTTATGCCAGCGGCCTTCAAGCCAGCTGAGATCTGTGGTCCACCGCCATGAACAACAACTGGTTGCGCGCCAGATTTTGCTAGCTGCTTAACACCAGCGATGAAAGCGGTCATGGCCTCGCCATCAACCATCGCATTGCCACCAAATTTGATGACAACCGTCATGGCGCAACACCGATCGCGGTAAGTCCTGCCGTTTCTGGATAGCCGCAGATTAGATTCGCATTTTGGACTGCTTGGCCAGCTGCGCCCTTAATCAAATTGTCGATAGCAACAATTACCGTTGCGCGATTAGTGCGATCATCTTTGACGACTTGAATGTGAACCGCATTAGAACCAAGGGTTGATGCAGTAACTGGCAACTGACCTTCTGGCAATACCGTTACGAACGCTTCACCTTCAAAGTACTTGCTCATGACCTCGCGCAATTGGGCGCCACCAAGTTCCGTCTTCGCGCTAATGGTTGCCAAGATTCCTCTTGGCATTGGTGCCAACATTGGAGTGAAGTTGATTTGAACTTCAGTGCCCGCCAGCTTGCTTAAAGTTTGTTCAATCTCAGGTGTGTGTTGGTGTGTGCCACCAACTTTGTAAGCCGACATCGAGCCAGCAACTTCACTGTTCAGTAAATTCACTTTTGCGCCACGGCCAGCACCCGAGGTTCCAGAAGCTGCGACCACGATTATGTCTTTTGCATCAACTGCATTAGCTGCAAGCAGTGGTGCTAGCCCAAGTTCAATTGAAGTGGCGTAACAACCAGGGTTTGCTACGCGTGTGCTGCCAGAAATCTTTTCGCGCGTGCCCTGGATTTCTGGAATGCCATAAGTCCAGGATCCGGCATACTCTCCCCCGTAATAGGTGTGCCAATCTTTGTCGTCTTCAAGTCGAAAGTCGGCGCCAAGATCAACGATGCGAACTTCAGTTGGAAGTTGTGCGACTAGTTCAGCAGATTGTCCGTGCGGCAAAGCTAGGAAAACTAAGTCATGACCGACAAGAGCTTGCGGAGTTGAGTCTGCGAACACTTTGCTTGCTAGTTCGGGTACTGAGGAAAACTGTGGGTGCACCTGTGCCAAAGTCGATCCAGCATTTGAGCCAGCTGCAATTACACCCAACTCAAAATGTGGGTGGGCATGAATAATCCGGATTAACTCAGCACCGGCGTATCCCGAGGCCCCAACAATGGCTACTTTCGTCATATGCATAACTATACGCATAATTGCATAAATACACAATAATCATTGTGTATAAGGCTTAACGCAGGCTGGCACCAAAGGATTTAGCGGCTGCGTCAACTCCAGCTTGGCGGGCAGCAGCTACTTCTTCTGCAGCCAATGTCCGATCTTGGGCTCGGAATCTAAGCGCAAATGCCAAAGACTTATGGCCTTCGGCAACCTGGGAACCTTCGTAAACATCGAATAACCGAATGTCCTCAAGCAGTTCCCCAGCGGCTTCGCGAACCACATTTAAAACATCAGTCGCCGCAACATCTGCTTTAACAACCAGCGCGATGTCTTCCTTGGCGACTGGGAAAGTCCAAATTGCTGGAGCTGAAGCAACTACGTTTGCCGCCGCAAGTAACGCAGAAAGATTTAGCTCTAATGCAACAGCACGTTTTGGTAGCCCAAGATTTTCTAATGCTCTTGGAGCAAGTTCACCGGCGTAACCAATTAGTTCGCCCTTAATTGAAAGCGCAGCACAGCGTCCTGGGTGCCAAGGTGCGTTGTCTCCAGCGGCTACTTCAATTTCAACGCCAAGTTCAATGCCAAGGGCTAGCGCAATTTCAATTGCATCGCTCCACGCTGCAGGTGTTGGCTTTGCACCAAGTGCAGCCGGCTTTAGTGCGCCAGCAAGCAACACACCTAAATGAAGTGGTTGTTCCGGAAGTAATGCTTCTAACGCAGCAATGTCAGCTGCGCTTGGGCGCTGTAGTACCGATGGGCGCGGTGGATTTGTTACACCAGTTGCGCTCTGCTTGGCAGAAAGCAAACTAACAGAGGCAATTTCAAACAATGCAACATCGGTAAACCCGCGTGAGATGTTTCGGGCTAGCGCTCCAGTTAGTCCCGGTAGCAAAGTCGTGCGCATCAAAGGCTGTTCATCAGATAGCGCATTTGCAAGCTGAACTGCGTGACGACGAGAATCCTTAGCTGGAATACCCAGTGCATCAAATTCAGCAACACCAACGAATGGATAGTTACGGACTTCAACTAAACCGCGACCAGCAAGGTGCAGTCCAGCGCGACGTTGTAGTTTTTGTAATTCAGTTAGTCCTCGACCCGCAGGCGCGGTTGGCAAAGTTGCGGGAACTTTTTCATAGCCATCGATTCGAATTACTTCTTCAACTAAATCGATGGCAGCAGCTAAGTCTGGGCGCCAAGTTGGTGTGCGCACTGACCATGGCGTCCTTGAAGAATCAACGGAGCAGCCAAGTGAAACTAAAATCTTTTCCACACTTGCTGCATCGTAAGTATGTCCGGCAACTTGGCCAGGCAGATTCGGATCAAATGAAATCACAATTGGATCTGGCGCTTGTTCAACTCCAGAAGTTCCTTCGAAGGTTGCTCCCCCGTGCTCGATCAATAGCTGGGCGAAACGGGCTGAAGCAACAGGTGGCAGCATGCGATCAACACCACGCTCGAGGCGACGGGATGCTTCCGAGGAAAGTTTGTGACGACGACTCATCTTTGCAATTACAGCCGGATTGAAATGCGCAGCTTCCAGAACTACTCG
>JALRCB010000117.1 GCA_023257525.1 Candidatus Nanopelagicales bacterium | reverse complement strand
AGAGACTTCGACCACTACGCCGGTTAAACAATCTCAAAATCCAACTACATCTGTGCCATCAATAATGAAGGTAAATAAAAAGATTACGATTTCTGCAAAGAGTTCCGCAGGAATCCAAGTTGCAGTTACAGTGAGCGGAGCTTGCAAGTCAACGGCTATCACCAAAACTTTAGTTACTAAGACAAAAGTTGGTAAAAAAGTAATCACCAAAAAGACAAAAGTGATTACTGGCTATTCCCTACAAGTAAAAAAGAAGGGAGCAACATGCATGGTAACTCAATCCAATTCTGGTTCAGACGTTTATGCACCTCTGCAGCACTCTTCTACGATTTCCATAAGTTAGAAAGAGTACCTCACATATTGCTAGTTAAAGTCCACGTATTCATCAGCAATAGCTAACTGCAACCACTGACGTGATTCGTTCGCGCTGCTTTCACTTAGTAAATAAGCCGGAAGCAAAATAGTAGAACCATCATTTAGATACCAAGAAATCAAACTAGGTTCGGCTTTGGTGATCTTTACTCGATCAATGTTTGCATCTAAGATCGGTTGCCCAGCTGAGTTCTTAGCCACCGCAGAAGAATTTGCAGATGTTCCTAGTTCCATTGGATAGACCATGCCATCTTTATAGATTTCCTGCGGTGCCAAATTTGCCCACAGGCCATTTTGGGAGCGTTCTATCGCAGTTTTTGCACCAACAATTTTGTATTCAGATGTTGGTACAAACTTGGCAAAGAATCCTGAGGCATTCAGGATTGAACTATCTGGACCTATCGTCATTGACCACGACTGATTTGTATCAATTCCATTAATCAAAACTTTGGCTGTAACTAACTTGTAAGCACTAGCCAATTCAGATGTGTAACCCCACATACCGCCGCCATCTACTACCGACCAAACAACAGATTCGGAGTTAAAGCCAAGCTCTCCAAACTTTTCCTTAGCCAAAGAAAGCGCTGACTCGTCACTTGGCAAAACCCCACTTGGCTGGGTGCAGTCACTTGGAGAAGGCATTGGTTCTGGAACCACAGTTGGCATTGGTTCTGGAACCACAGTTGGCATTGGTTCTGGAACCACAGTTGGCATTGGTTCTGGAGTTGCTACATCTGTAGCGGTAACCGAAGCCGGTGCACCTCCGGAAGATTTTGTGTCATACATCGGCATGTTTCCACCACAATAAGTTGGGCTGACAGAAGAGTCACTGTAACTCCACGTGACGAGCTGACTTAAATCCCAACTAGCTCCACTGATTTGAGCAACTGCTTTGACGTAATTCTGGTCACCAACAAAATACCCATCTTTGTTACTGCCGGTTATTTCTCCTGAAACCGAAAAAATGTCTGCAATACTCTGGAGTTGAGCCTTGCGATCGATGTCACTGGCGTCAAAGGTATACCCAAGTGCGGAACCTGATTTATCTGATATTCCTGAATCGGCTTCTAGAAATGCTCGGCCACCCCAGTAAGCCATCTTTGAATCTTCAGCACCTGCGGCGCCTCCCATTTCAGTAGCAGGAGAGGAAACAACATTTGGAACGTTTGAGCCTGACTGCGCTGCAATTGTGTAACCAGCGCCACCACCAACAAAAAGCGCAACGCTAGCGGCGACAGCAACTGGCGCCAACCAGGAGCGCTTAGAAATCGGAGCAACCTTGATGGCTTGAGATAACACCGACGCCTTAAGGGCATCCAATTCTGGACTGGCTAAATGTTGAGCTGGGTCATTTGCGGTTAACGCAAGCCACGCTTGGTCATTTTCTTTGCCATCAAATCCGTTAGACATAATTGCTCCTTTGTTCCTACTTTTCTTATGTCAAAAGGGACTAGAACCTTTCAAGCAGTTTCGGCCTTAAATTGTGGGGATTGATGAAAGAAAGTGAATAGTTGCGACATAGATTAAGTAGTAGCGGTGCCATTAAGGAGAAATCGTGACGGATCTGGATTTTGACCAGCTCTATGATCGACATGTCCTTGAGGTTTATCGATACATCGCTCGTCGCCATATTGGCAATGATGCGCAAGATCTGACCGGTGACGTCTTTTTAATTGCATTTCAGAAACTGAATTCAATCCCTGCTGGTTCAGAACTTCCTTGGCTATATAGGACAGCTTGGAATGTCTTAGCCAATGCTCATCGCAAGAATGAACCAATCCCTGCCAACTTCGATTTAACTGAGATTGAACCTGATTGTGCTGATGTTGTTATCACCAATGATCAACTCAATCGATCTTGGCAAAAGCTCCCACAGAAAGATCGGGAAGTATTGCGTTTGGTTGCCTGGGAAGGTTTATCTGGAAAAGAACTTGCATCGGTTTTGGGGATTTCTGAAGGTGGTGCAGGAGCAGCACTTTCTAGAGCGCGAGCTAACTTGCGTAAAGCTTGGGAAGAAGAAAGCTAACTACATTCTTAAGTAAGAAGCGCCATTGAAATCTAAGACGGCACCGCTCGCCCAAAGTGAATCTTTGGAAGCTAAGAAATAGATTGCTCGCGCTAATTCATCAGGTTCAGCTACGCGACCAAATGGACTTTGATTGCGAATGTCATCGCCGGTTGGACCATCAAGAAGTTCAGCAGCCATTTCAGTGTCAACAAAACCTGGAGCTAAAGTCGTTACGCCAATACCTTCAGGGGCTAAGGCCTTTGCAATTGACTGACCAAAGGCAACAATCGCTGCTTTGCTTGCACCGTAAGCCGGGCTAACTGGTTCACCACGGAAAGCTCCACGCGATCCAACGTTAACAATTCGGGAATCGCCATGACGTGGCATGTGCTGAAGTGCGCACCAAGAAACGTTCGCAGCGCCAGTTAAGTTAACGCCTAAGGTATCGGCCCAAGCTTTTTGCCAAACTTCGTATGTTGAAGATTCGATTGGGTGATCAAAGAAAACCCCAGCGTTATTGATCAAGATATCGATGTGACCGAATTCTTTTGCAACTGCATCGACCATTACTTTGATGGCATCTGGATCGCGCAAGTCAGCCTGAGCAATCATGTGACCAGAACCTGGCAGGGATGCCATAACCTCTT
>JALRCB010000116.1 GCA_023257525.1 Candidatus Nanopelagicales bacterium | reverse complement strand
CAAACACCAACTGGTTCGCGACGAACTGTTGAGTCGTAACCGCTTAGGAATTCTCCTGTGGACCAGCCTGGCAAGTTGCGCGCCATAGTTGCATGGAAGCGAGTGTGATCAACGCACTGTGGGAATTCTGCATCGCGCATCCACCAAAGTGGCTTTCCGGTGTTTTGAATTTCAGCCGCAACGATTTCATCCGCGCGAGCTTCCATGGCATCTGCAATACGGAACAGTGCAAGTGAGCGATCTGCTGGTGCGGTGCGCTTCCAACCAAGGAAGGCATCGCTGGCAGCCTTAAATGCAGCGTCAACATCGTTTGCGCGGGAAAGCGGAGCAGTTCCGTAAACCTGGCCGATTGCTGGATTCTCAAACGACATAGTTTCGTTGCTTGAGCAATCTACGAACTTGCCGTTGATGAAGTTCTTTAGCGTTGTCATTTCGTTCCTTTACCTAATTAGCGACTGGCAACGCCAGCTGCAGCTTCCAAAACACATAATGCGCCAAGACGAATCGTTCGTTCATCTGCTGAATCAATCGTGGCGTCAATTTCAGTAATGTCCATGCTAGTCACACTGGCGTGAGATGTCGCCAAGAATGTCAGTTCTCTTACGTCATCAGCCGATAATCCCCCAGGGGTGGCAGCTGGGCAGGCAGGTGTAACGGCCCGATCACAAACATCGACATCCAGGTCGTAGTGAATCTGTCCCCCACTGGCTCCAGCAATGCTGATTGCTTGGTCCATGATGTCTTCGAGTGAACGGCTACGCATTTCGGCTCGGGTAATTACCGTTATGCCATATTCCTTCACGCGACGGGCATACTCAGGCGAATTCGCATAATCACTAATTCCAATTTGAACTATGTGAGTACCTTGTAGACCGGCGGCAATTAAGCGGCGAACCGGTGAACCATTGCTAATGCCTTCACGAATATCGTGATGCGCATCAATTGTAATCAGTCCAGCCTTGCCGATTTCGTCAGCCCACAAACCTTTGCCGACTGAGTAGGTAATTGCATTGTCGCCGCCGAGTGCAACTAGAAGATCTTGCTTGCCGCGAAGTTCATCCATCTTTGCAAAAACTCGCGCTTCACCTTCTTCCCAATCTGGATCCGGAATGTTGCCAACATCGCGAACTGAAACTGAAGCAATGTCTAAATCGTGCGCCCAGGAATAAGTCGAGTACCTATACATAGCCTCGCGGATTGCATCAGGAGTTTTGTCTGCGCCAGTTGGCGTAAGTGATGTTAAGTGCGCACCAACTCCAATAACAGTGATGTTGGTTTTTTCGGCAGTAGAGCCAGCTTCGAGCCAGTGCCCCGCACGCGGCCAAAACTCATCAACGGGAAGGTTCGTCATATTCACCCTTTCAACGCCTCAACCATAGCCTTTTGGGATCCTTGAGATCTGGCCTACCACCTGGAGTAACCTCGATTAGTACTAAATAGCCAAAGGAATCACATGACTTCAGGACCGCGCCCAGTTAGAGCCGCTCGGGGCACCACTTTGTCGACTAAAGGGTGGCAGCAGGAAGCGGCATTGCGAATGCTGCAGAACAACCTTGATCCAGAAGTGGCTGAATACCCAGATGAATTAGTCGTCTATGGCGGCACTGGCAAAGCTGCGCGTAACTGGGAATCCTTTGATGCAATCGTGCGCACCCTCACAAACTTAGAGAACGACGAAACCATGTTGGTGCAGTCAGGAAAGCCAGTTGGTGTCTTCCAGACTCACGAATGGGCGCCGCGAGTAATTCTTGCTAACTCAAACCTTGTAGGTGACTGGGCAACTTGGCCAGAGTTTCGTCGCTTAGAGCACATGGGATTGACCATGTATGGACAGATGACTGCTGGCTCTTGGATCTACATCGGCACGCAAGGCATCTTGCAAGGCACCTACGAGTGTTTCGCCGAAATCGCTCGCAGAAAATTTAAAGGCACACTCGCCGGGACGATAACTCTCACTGCTGGTCTGGGTGGCATGGGTGGCGCGCAACCACTTGCAATCACAATGAATGACGGCGTCTGCTTAATGATTGACATTGATCCAACAAGGCTGAAGCGACGCGTTGAAACTCGCTACCTAGATGAGATCGCGGACGACCTTGAAGATGCTGTACGTCGCTGCCTTGATGCTAAAGCCGCCCGCCGACCATTGTCCGTTGGATTAGTTGGCAATGCTGCTGAAATACTTCCCAAACTGCTTGCTATGGATGTTGATGCAGACATCGTCACAGATCAGACTTCAGCCCATGACCCGCTTTACTACATTCCAGCTGGCATGGACTTTGCCGATGCTCGTGAGTATGCAGATAACAAGCCTGATGAATTCACTAAGCTCGCGCAAGAATCTATGGCTAGGCACGTTGAAGCCATGGTTGGTTTCATGGATAAGGGTGCTGAAGTATTTGATTACGGCAACAGCATTCGCGATGAAGCGCGCAAGGGTGGCTATGACCGTGCGTTTGAATTCCCTGGTTTCATTCCGGCTTACATTCGCCCATTGTTCTGTGAAGGTAAAGGACCGTTTCGTTGGGCTGCGCTTTCCGGTGATCCAAAAGACATCGCTCGCACAGACAAGGCAGTACTTGATCTATTCCCAGACAACGATCACTTGCGTCGCTGGATCACCATGGCGCAAGACCGCGTAGCCTTCCAAGGTCTGCCAGCTCGAATCTGCTGGCTTGGTTACGGGGAACGTGACAAAGCTGGTCTTGCTTTCAATGAACTTGTTGCAAGTGGCGAAGTTAGTGCGCCAATTGTGATTGGCCGCGACCACTTGGATTGTGGTTCAGTTGCTTCGCCATACCGCGAATCTGAAGCCATGCTTGATGGATCTGATGCAATTGCCGACTGGCCATTACTAAACGCAATGATCAACATCTCTTCCGGTGCATCTTGGGTTTCAATCCATCACGGTGGAGGCGTTGGTATAGGTCGCTCAATTCATGCTGGCCAAGTTTCAGTTGCAGATGGCACACCACTTGCCGCACAGAAACTTGCTCGAGTTCTAACTAACGATCCAGGTATGGGCGTAATTCGTCACGTGGATGCCGGTTACGACAAGGCAATTGAAGTTGCTGCTGAGCGGAATGTAAAGATTCCGATGCAACCGCATTCCCATGAAGCCAAGA
>JALRCB010000115.1 GCA_023257525.1 Candidatus Nanopelagicales bacterium | reverse complement strand
CAACTACAGTTCCGTCTTCGCCAGTGATTGTTGCTGAACCAGAAAGAATTTGTGCGATTTCGTCATAGCCATCGCGATGCACGATAAATGTGCCTGGTGAACATTCCCAAATACCAGTTTCAATTGCTTCATCTGGAGAAATCCAGGCCATAAGAACTGATTCCATTTGGCCGTCAATGCTGTTTGGCTTTGCCACAGCTTCTGGAACTGGAACTTTACTTCCACCTAGGACGGTAATAGTTGGTTCGATTCGATCTGACATTTTCAGCCCTTTCAAGTTTGAATAACCCAAGTGTATGGCGTGAGGAATCTGGATTTCATAGGTGTGCCGAGGAGAATATCTCAAGCAGTGGTGCAGAATTAAAGACATGTCCGAAAAAACTGCAAAGCCTATGTCGGGACGGCAAGTTATTGCCTCCAGTTCTTCGCTATTGGCTGCCGTTTGGATTGTGGCTTTAGCTTCGATTCCCAGTGCCCAGAGTTATCGGGACCAACTCGCATCTGGCACGGCTGCCGATCAGATAGTCACGGCTTATGACGCGATGACAGTAATCATTCCAATCACAATGATTAGCTCATGGGTCATTACTAGTCTCTGGTTAAAGAAATTGCACATCGCAGCGACTGCAACTAACCCAACTGCAATGCGCCTAAAGCGTCCTTGGGTGTTCTGGAGTTGGATCGTTCCAGTTGTTTCGCTCTGGTTTCCCAAGAACTTAATCGAAGATCTCTTGAAGTCCGAAGGCAGCGATGAAGCGACGACATTGATCGGGAAAGATACTTTGACTTGGTGGCTTACATGGGTTGGGTTCGCTTTAGTTAACAACATCGGAATTGTTTCCGCATTTGATGCAGCTGATGGCTATGTGCCAATCAGACCAGAATTAGAACTAGCCGGAGCTTGTCTATTAACTGGCGCATATTTAGTTTGGATTCGGATTGTAAACACGTTAGATGCCTAAGTCACCTGAATTGCTTCAAACTCAGCGCTTGGATCTGCATTTAGTTCCAATACCTGAGTTGTTGATGCTGCACGAAGATCCGGACAATGATTCATTGCTTTCCGACCGCGACTTCACAAATCCTCACAAGGAACTAACACACGAGCATTCCGGTCCCCTGCGTTGGCGCGTGCCACAAGTTAAAGCAGATGCAAGTACCAACATTTGGTTTATCCGTTGGATAGTTCTGCGGGAGACCAAAGAAGTAGTTGGGTCAATTAGTTTTCATGCCCCACCTGATGAAGTCGGCATGATAGAAATTGGTTTTGGAATTTGCGAGCCTTGTCGAAATCAAGGATTTGGCAAGGAAGCCTTGCTTGGCATGTGGTCTTGGGTGATTGATCAACCAGGAGTTAAAACTCTTCGCTACACAGTCAGCGCGACCAATGCGCCATCCATGGCAATCATCAACTCACTGGGTTTTGCTCATGTTGGTCAGCAGATAGATGAAGAAGATGGACCTGAGGAAATCTTCGAAATGTCGGTTGCAGACTTTCGCTCAAACCTGAAAGACGGTTTCTCCTCCAACAACAGTGCGTAACACCGGTAAGTCAATTACGTCGTTTGGATTCACTTTTGATGGATCTTCTTGCCACATAACTAAATCAGCTTTCATTCCCGGTGCGAGCATGCCACGTTCGTTATCTGCGCCAACTGCAATTGCGGCATTGCGGGTGTAGCCAGTTAGTGTCTCAGCACCAGTCAGCGCTCGAGTCTTACCAATCTGACCTTCGTAGGAAACATCGTGTGCGCGACGCATTTGGGCGGCAAACATTCCCATACGCGGATCAAATGGTGCAACTGGCCAGTCTGAACCCAGGACAACGAGTGCACCGGTGCTCATGATGTCGCCGGATCTCCAGCCGTGACTGCACTGAGTTGTATCCAGACGCTGCGACCACGGATCACTCAAGTCATATTCAAGCCAACGCATGTGTACTGGCTGCATAGATGCAGTTACCTTCAGTGGCTTGAAGCGAGCAATTGTTTTGTCAGGAGAAGTTTCAATGTGTTCAATGCGATGGCGACCATTTGAGCCACCGGGCAAGCCTTCATAAACATCAAGTACTTCGCGAACTGCGCGGTCACCAATTGCGTGGGTTGCGATGCGGAAACCTGCATCATGAAATTGCCGGGCTCGTTGGTGGTAAAGCGAAAGCTCTGGCCACATTGGTTCAGTGCCTGCGCCCTGGGAGTCTGGATGTTCGAGCCACGCGGTTCCGGTATCGATAACGCCATCAAGCATGAACTTCACACCATCAGCCTGCCAACGCAATCCCTTTAAGTTATGGGTTTGCATCATGGCTTCAACTTCTTCAATTGATGTGTACGGATATACGAAGTGATGCAGCAGGATGCGAAGTTTTAGATTTGCTTGCTCTTCCAGCTCGCGCATGATGTCAACGGTGTCGAGATTGCCATCCATTAAATGAACTTCAGTAATGCCAACTGCGTTTTGACGACGGATCGCCTCGGCATACCAAGCCATACGATCAGATTTTGATGCAACTGGTGCATGCTTTAGCACAATCTGCATGGCAGCCATTTCTAGGAGCTCACCAGTTGGCTTGTCATTTTCGTCAACAACTACAACTGAGTTATCTGCAACACGCATCGGTCCAGTTAAGTTTGCAATTTTCATAGCCTCGGCATTAACCATGCCGGTGTGAACGTCAAGGGTGTATAGAAACATTGGGCCATCGCCAGCCGCGTCATCGAGCAAACTGTGATGATACGGACCGCCGATTGCGGAGTATTCAAGTGCAAAACCCATTAACCATTTGCCAGGTCCGATGCGTTTACGCTCAGCTGCAATTGCAGCCCGCAGATCGGAAAGATTTGAGACACGATCTAGGTCTAGCCCTTGCGCAAACTCGGCGCCGTGAAACAGATGCTGGTGTCCGTCAACTATTCCAGGGGTTACCGCCTTGCCGTGTGCGTCAACGGTTTCAGTATTGCCATCGCATACTTCACGAACTTGATCGTCACTGCCGATTGCAACGATGTGGTCACCTGACCAAGCGATTGCCGAAGCACTTGGCGCATCTGGATTCTGGGTATTGATCTGGGCATTAAAGATTGCTTGATTGGCAGCCACTTAAGTTCTCCTGATTGTGGGACTAATCGCAACCTTAATAGAACAGCCCAGTACATTAGTGGCTATGACTGTACATATTGGTGCCAATAAAGGCGACA
>JALRCB010000114.1 GCA_023257525.1 Candidatus Nanopelagicales bacterium | reverse complement strand
CAGGTCGCACCACACTTAATGGTGAAGGCCTGCAACACGAGGATGGTCACTCACATTTACTTGCTGCAACTAACCCGGCTGTCGTCAGTTACGACCCGGCGTATGGTTTCGAAATCGGTCACATTGTTCGTGATGGCTTGCGCCGCATGTACGGCGAAAATCCGGAAGATATCTATTACTACCTAACTGTTTACAACGAGCCTTACGTACAGCCAGCCGAGCCTATTGGCGTTGACACTGAAGGCATCCTGCGTGGCATGTACTTACTTGCTCCAGATTCCTATGCCAAGGGTCCACGAACTCAGCTTCTTGCATCTGGCGTTTCAGTTCCGTGGGCACTTGAAGCCCAGAAGTTACTTCGCGAAGACTGGGGCGTTAGCGCTGACGTTTGGTCAGTGACTTCCTGGAATGAATTGCGTCGCGATGGCCTAGCCGCTGATCGTCATAACTTCTTGAATCCTTCAGCAGAACCACAAGTTAGTTGGGTTACGGAAAAATTAGCTGGAACACAGGGACCAGTTATTGCAGTTTCCGATTTCATGCGCGCAGTTCAAGATCAAATTCGCGACTGGGTGCCAAATGATTTCGTATCCCTTGGTACTGATGGTTGGGGTATGTCAGATACTCGCGGCGCACTTCGTCGTCACTTCTTAGTTGATGCCCAAAGCATCACGGTTCAGGCTCTAGCAATGTTGGCTAAGCGTGGCGAAATCCCAGCCGAACGCGTGCAGGAAGCAATCGATCGCTACGACCTAACTAATCCAAAAGCTGCATCAGCTGGCAACACTGAAGGTGGCGGCTGATGCGCGTTGCTCTTGGCAGAACTGAACTACAAGTTCACCCCCTCTGCTTAGGTGGCAACGTATTTGGTTGGAGTGCGAACGCTGCACAATCGCAAGAAGTTCTATCTGCTTATGAATCTGCGGGTGGAAACTTCATTGACACCGCCGACATGTATTCCCGCTGGCACACTGGCAACGTGGGTGGCGAAAGCGAAACCATCATTGGCGATTGGATGAAAGCTCGCGGAAATCGTAGCGAGATGGTGATTGCAACTAAAGTTGCCAAACTTGCTACCCGTCCTGGCTTAAGCGCAGCAAACATTGCTGCTGCTGCCGAAGATTCACTTCGTCGCCTTGGTACCGATTACATCGACATTTACTACGCACATCATGACGATGAAGAAGTTCCACTCGAAGAATCTTTAACTGCTTTCAATGAACTTGTTACTTCTGGCAAGGTTCGATACTTAGCCGCCTCGAATTATTCAGCTGCAAGATTGGAAGAAGCGCTAAAGATTTCTCGTGATCTTGGAATGAGTGAATACCTTTTGCTTCAGCCGAATTACAACGCCATTGTTCGCAATGAGTATGAAGGTGACTTAATGGCAGTTGCTGTTAAAGAAGACATCCCAGTACTTCCCTACTTCTCTTTAGCAGCTGGATTCTTAACTGGTAAGTACCAGCCAGGCATTGAGGTCGATAGCGTTCGAGCTGGCGATATGCCGGACTATAAAAACGATCGCGGTTGGGCAATCCTTAATGCGATTACTGAAATTGCAAAACAGGAGAACACCTCAATTGCTGCAGTTGCCTTGGGTTGGTTGCGATCTCAACCTGGTGTGGTTACGCCAATTGCTAGCGCTCGCACAACTGAGCAGCTTGCCGAGATCCTGCCAGTCGTTGAACTCTCTGCCGAGCAAGTCGCGCAAGTCAACGCTCTGTAACTTTCCACCACAGATCCACCCTCTCCACCACTACTGGCACACTTAGACCTATGCCACGTTCAATCCGCTCAACGGAATCCACGCCAGAACGGATCGCTGCTGAGCATGCGGTTTTGGCTCGGCGAGTTCAGCGCATGACTGGTGAACTAACCACTGCTGCAACTACTCGAATGGAAGATACGCTGCCTTGGTTCGTGGCGTTGCCGGCGAATGAACGAGCATCAGTAAGTCTGGTCGCGCAAAGCGGTATCACTAACTTTGTCGAATGGTTTTCGGCCGGACTTGAATCAAAGGATCATGTTGGCGATATATTCTCAAGCGCTCCCCGTGAACTTGCTCGCGCACTAACTCTGCAACAAACCGTTGAGCTGGTTAGAACTTCAATGGCAGTTGTTGAAGAGATGGTTGAGCAGATTGCTGGCACGAATGAGTACCGCCAGTCTTACCTGCGCGAATCATTGCTTCGTTATTCCAGCGAAATTGCATTTGCTGCTGCCGAGTTTTATGCCCGCGCTGCCGAGAACCGCGGTGCTTGGGACGCCAGACTTCAAGATTTAGTACTTGATGCAATCTTGGCTGGAAGTTCTGATGATGCGTTGCTTGCCAGAGCTGCTGCTGCCGGGTGGGACGTAAACAAACATGTGCTAGCGATCGTGGGACCAGTTCCGTCGAATCAAATTGCAATCGAAGTTCACATGGAACAAATCCGCCGGACTGCAAAATCTGCAAAATTAGATGTGATGGTTGGCGTGCATAACGATCGAATGATCACAATCATCGGTGGTGTCTCTGAATCTGATAATCCAGAAATAGTCGCCAAGCCATTTGTTGGCCACTTCGGTGCTGGCACAGTTGTAACTGGACCGATTGTTTCAACTTTGCAAGAAGCGCATAGTTCAGCACTTGATGCCTTGTCAGGGTTTCGAGCCTTAGGTTTTGTTTCCACAAGCCCGCGACTTGTTGCATCTGATGACATGATCTCGGCGCGAGTGATTGCAGGCGACACGGCAGCAATTGATCCCGTCGTTGCTAAATTGCGCCAGGATCTCAGCAGCGATGTGCGCCAAACTCTGGCCTGCTACCTAGAGGTCGCCCCAACGATTGAGGGTTGCGCTAGAGCCCTTTTTGTCCACGTAAACACCGTCCGCTATCGCCTGCGTCGAGTTCTGGAAGCCACTGGTCTAGACCCATTTGAGCCAACTGATGCGCTAACCCTGCGAATTGCCCTCATGATTGAGCGAAATAGCCCTGAATTGTAGGTTACCTACAAAAAATAGCCCTAGAATTTAGTGGATCGTCATCAGATTTAGCGGTTGCCTATACGAGAGACTATACGAGTGCTTGCAGTAGTTGCCCCAGGTCAAGGTTCCCAGGTCCCGGGCTTTTTAACCCCGTGGTTAGAACTCCCTAATTTCGAAGATCGTATGAAGTGGCTGGGAACAGTTGCTGGCATCGATCTAATTGCCCATGGCACC
>JALRCB010000113.1 GCA_023257525.1 Candidatus Nanopelagicales bacterium | reverse complement strand
ATACTCGGGATATTTGTAGGGCATGTCTTTGGCAGACACCCATTTATCGGGTTGGCAGATTCGTTTCACATGCCACAAGTCAGTTTCCAAGAGCTCCTCAGCCCGACAACCAGTGGCGTATGCAAGGAAAAGGATGATGCGCACCCACTCGCGCTGGACAAACTTGACAAAGTGCGCCCCATTTGAAGTCAGGGGATTTTTAGAAAATTTGAAATCTGGTTAAACTTGTTCACGTGAAAATTTTCAGACATTTACTGGTGTTTCTGCTGGCGTTTGCAATTTCGTTGCAAGGCATAGCCGCGTCGACTCAAATTTTCTTTCACCTGAGTGGTTCGGTCTTTGCAGTCAACCCAAAAATTACTGATCATTCACATCACCAAGCCCTTGATCAGCATGAAGATCAAACCAAATCTCCGGACCACCCCATAACCCAAGCAGAGATTGCTAAAAGCGCAAATCACCAATGCAGTTCTTGCGCACAATGCGGTTTTGTCGCTGCCTTGTTGCCAGCGCCGTTAATCCTGGTTTTTAATCAAGAAGCCGGTACCCTTGTTGCAATTAGCAATGTCCTCTTAGGGGCGATTTCACCCCTTAATTTAGAACGACCTCCGCGCTTCTTCCTCACCTAAGCGATTTAGCAACCTGACGGTTGCTTTAGTTGTGTATTTTGTCCCTTTGATGTTTAGTCATCGCACGACGTTTCATCCATGGTTAATGAGGAATTTATGTATCTCAAATCTTCAAATTTTTATCAACTGGTTTCTGCAATATTGTTTTTCTCTTTTCAATTGAACAGTGCTTGGGCGCAGTCTGAAATAAAACCTGAAGTCTCCAACGCTGAAAAGCCTGTCGAATTGGTCTATCAGTCGTCTTTTAACAATTACCAACGCTACTCCGCTTCCGAAATTGCAGCTTGGAAGCAGGCCAATGACACCGTGAAAGCCATTGGAGGGTGGCGCGAGTACGCGAAAGAAATAGCACAGGACCCGGACACTGAGCCTTCCTCTGCCAATCCTTCTCATGGAGCTCATCGATGAACTTCAGATTCCGAAAAATCAAAACTTTGGTGTTGGTCACAGCGGTTATTGGATTGTCTGGCTGTGCCAGTTATGATTTGAACAAAGGTTTAGGTAGGGTGAACCGCGACGCCAATGGCTTCACGCAGAACGATCTGAATTTTGCAAAGAACAAGGAAGATCGTGATAAGCGTCTTGCTGCAACAAATCAGCTTTTAGCCAAACCTGTAGGACAAAAAGAAGCCGTCCAGTTGCTACTGGCAAACAGTCCTGCATTCCAAGCCTTACTGGCGAAACACTGGGCGCAGGCAGCAGGAGCTGCTCAATCAGGTCGTATATCAAATCCTACATTCGCATTCGAAAGTGTGGTGACGGGCAGTGAGACCGAGTTGACCCGTTTCTTCACATTTGGTTTGCTGGATCTGATCACCCTACCTCAACGATCGGCTATTGCAAACTTCCAAATTGAACAAGCTCAGATCCGCATGACCGCCGAGGTTGTGGATCAAGTCACTCAAGTACGCCAATCGTGGGTACGAGCAGTTGCTGCGGCGCAGTCCTACAAATACGCAGATCAAGTGCTAGCCAGCGCAGAGGCGAGTGCTGAACTGGCCAGACGCATGGAATCGGTTGGCAACTTCAACAAACTGACCCGCGCACGGCATCAAGCTTTTTATGCAGATGCTGCGACTCAACTGGCAACAGCTAAGCAATTAGCTTTATTACGAAAAGAGGAATTAGTCAGATTGCTGGGCTTAGATGAAGATCAAGCTAAACAACTTGTCCTTCCTGAGCGGTTACCTGACCTTCCAAAGCAACCCATGACTCCCGAGAACGTGTCTAAACAACTAAGCCAAGAGCGGCTGGATATTCAACAAGCTAAAGCAGCGTTGAATGCTGCTGCCAAAGCGCAGGGCTTAAATAGGGTCACAAGCCTGACGGATATCGAACTGTCGGTGATACGTAGCAACGTACCGAACCACAGTTCAAGTCGTGGGTATGAGGTTGGCGTGAAATTACCCATCTTCGATTGGGGCGATATGCAGCGAGATGCCATGAACGCACAAACCTTGGCCGCAGCCAATCAGCTCGAAGCAACGATTCGTTCGGCTGGATCTTCTTTGCGTGAAAACTATGCAGCCTACCGAACGGCTTATGACATCTCTATGCACTACAAAGAAGAAGTAATTCCACTTCGCAAGGTGATTTCAGAAGAGAACGTCCTTCGGTACAACGGAATGCTCATTGGCGTTTTTGAGTTGCTGGCTGATTCACGCGACCAGATTGGCGCAGTTATCTCGGCTATCGAAGCAGAGCAACAGTTCTGGTTAGCTGACGCAGCTTTGCAAGCCACGCTCATTGGCCGACCAACTTCTATGGGTTTGGCAGCGATCAGCAGCACAACAAGCAATACGGCCGCTGGCCACTGATTGGGAACAGACATGAATTCAAGACGAGATTTTTTTAAAACTGCCGGTATCGCTGGCGGGGCGATCGCAGCGGCTGCGGTGAGCCGCGTGGCCATGGCCGCTCTGCCAGAGCCTGTCATCCAAACGCAGTCCGAAACGATGCCGCCATTGATCCCCAGCACCGGCCGACCTTACAACCCAGTGGTCACACTCAATGGTTGGACACTGCCTTGGCGCATGAACCAGGGCGTCAAAGAGTTTCATTTGGTGGCTGAGCCTGTGGTGCGTGAAATGGCCCCCGGCATGAAAGCCCATCTTTGGGGCTATAACGGTCAAAGCCCAGGACCGACTATTGAAGTGGTCGAAGGTGACCGTGTCCGTATTTTTGTCACCAACAAACTTCCTGAGCACACCAGTGTGCATTGGCATGGTCAGCGACTGCCCAATGGTATGGATGGTGTCACAGGGCTTAACCAACCCGGCATCCATCCCGGGAAAACCTTTGTCTATGAGTTTGTGGCGCGACGTCCCGGAACCTTCATGTACCACCCGCATGCAGACGAGATGACTCAGATGGCAATGGGCATGATGGGTTTTTGGGTCACGCACCCCAAAGAAAAGCACCCTCTGATTGATGAGGTTCAGCGTGATTTTTGTTTTCTGCTCAACGCCTACGACATTGACCCGGGTAGCTATACGCCCAAAATCATGACCATGCTGGACTTCAATTTATGGACATGGAACAGCCGTATCTTTCCTGGTATTGACAGTCTGAATGTGCGCTTGAACGACAAGGTGCGGATTCGATTTGGCAATCTCACCATGACCAATCATCCGATCCATTTG
>JALRCB010000112.1 GCA_023257525.1 Candidatus Nanopelagicales bacterium | reverse complement strand
CTATCAGGTGATCCAAGTGTGTATGCATTCTTGTAACCCTTTTCGGTTGCATGGTCTGCAAGAACCTTGGCTTGTGTGTTGTCACCAAATGCATTAGAGAACATGTGGTCGCCAACTGCAAGCGGCAAAATTGGCGAGGAACCAAACCAAGATACGGCAGCAATGCCCGCATCCTGAGCCAACTGACCGGCTGCGATTGATGGGTCAGCATCGCCAGGAGTGATCAGGATGCTGATTTCCTCAGATACCAATTCAGCTGCCACAGTTGCGGATTGTGCCGCATCCGAGCGAGTGTCCTTGACTACTGTTTCAATCGTAAACTTTCCGTCTACTCCACCAGCGGCATTAACTTGCTCTGCCCATAGTTCAAATCCCTCAAGATTTGGTACGTCAATGTATGCAAGGCCACCAGTCTGGCTTCCCGCTACACCAACTTTTACCGTGCAGGCCACACCAGCTGCAGGAGCAGTTGCTTCGCCGCTTGCTGTGGCTTCTCCGTCGCCACTAGCACAAGCAGACAAAAGCATGATTGCACTGAGGCTCACGGCCATCTTTGTGACCTTAGAAGGTCCAGACTTTAGTTGCATTAGTTCACTACCTTTCGTTATTTGTTGTTGTTGTTTCATCATCTGATGATTCTTCTCCCCAGCCTAAATATGCAGCGTGCACTTCGGGTAGAGATAAGACTGTTTCTGGATCTCCCTGGGCAATTACCCGGCCGTGATCCAAGACGGTTAGCGAATCGCAGGCTGATCTAATCAACGTCACATCGTGATCGATCAGTAGCATGCCAGCGTTTGCTTGCTTCATGATTTGGCGAAATTGAGCCAAGAGTTCAGCTGATTCTGCTGGATTCATTCCAGCAGCTGGTTCATCAAGAAGTAGAACTGAAGGTTTCAATGCCAGGGCTCTAGCGATTTCTACGCGTCGTTGATCGCCAAAGGAAAGTTCACCGGCAAAGCGGTACGCGTGATGCATTACGCCCACTTGATTAAGTAGGGATAGTGCAGATTTATCAGAATCCTTAACTGATTCACCAGCAGAAATACAGGCAACAACGACGTTGTCCAATACTGTCAACTCTTTAAACAGTCTGATGTTCTGGAAAGTGCGACCGAGTCCAGACCTAGCACGCTTCCAAGTTTTTTCCTTGCTGATCTTTAGATCGCCAAGTTGAATTTCAGCAGAATCGGCCTTAGAAATGCCAGTGATGCAGTTGACCATAGTTGACTTGCCTGAGCCATTTGGTCCAATCAATCCAGAGATTTTGCCGCGCTCGACAAACATGCTGGCATCATCAAGGGCGACTAAACCTGAGAATCGCTTGGTGATATTAGTTGCCGCTAAAACTGGTTGACCCGATGGGAGTTGTTCAGCAACGGTAGCTGTTACATCAAGATTCGGCGAATCCCCACGATATGCGGCAATTTCCTCAGGTTCATGGAAGCCCATAATTCCCTTTGGCCTCAGATACAGAGTCAATAAAATAATGATTGCAAGTCCTGCATTGGTTAAACCAAACAAGCCAATACTGTCGCCAATCTTTCGCAAGTTTTCTATGACGGCCATTACAAGAACTACCCCAACGACTGCGCCGGCTACCGAACCTGAGCCGCCCACAATCAGCATTGTTAAAAGTGTCAAAGTTAATGTGAAGTAGAAATCTTTTGGCGAAAATGCACCAAGAAGACCGGCATAACATGCACCCATTCCACCCGCGACAGCTGCCGAAAGCACCCAGGCTTTGAATTGACTTCGTTGGATGCGCACACCAGCGCTCGAAGCTGCAATAACGTCATCACGTGAAGCCCTGACATGGATTCCAGTTTTTGAATCTCTAAACCATCGAGCAATTATCAATGCGATTATTGCAACTGTTGCCGCAACCGGAACGCTGGTAAAGCGCTTAACGCCATAGAACGTCTGACTACCTCTGGTGAAATCTTCAGCACCAACAAGCGTGCTGTGAATAATGATTAGAATTCCAACCGTAGCAATCGATGCAGAATCCCGAAGTCTGGCAATTACTAAACCTGATAGCGCTCCTACAAGCGTTGCTGCTAGCACTCCGCACAACATGGCAATTGGAAAGATAAAAGTTGTATCTTGCAAAATCACCGGGAGCGTTGAAAGCGATGTCTGCTTAACAATTGGAGTCATGGACAAGATGCCAGTTGTATAAGCCGAAACGCCAACAAAACCGACGTGACCGAAACTTAGAATGCCACTATTGCCGCTAAATATTTGAAGCGCTAACACACCAATTAAAAGCGTCAAAGCATTTGCCAAAAGTAGCTGAGGTGCCTTCGACATACCGTTTCCGAAGAAACCCACCAAGGCAATCAAGAGTGACCAAAAAGCCATGGACGTATAGCGTCTGGACAATCGGGATTTAGTCAGGGCTTCAGGAATAAGTTGCAACACCGCGCCCCAATCCCCTCATACAGGCTTTCTTTGAATCAAACCCTAGGAAATAAGGGGCGTCAAGGGAAACGGGGAAACAGGTGCAATTCGTTACGTTCGCTATTCCTCGGTCTTTATGTAAGGGGTGCCGTTATCCCACAATTCGCAAGTTAACTTCAGGTTTGCAGCCAGATTTCGGATTATCCCTTCATGTGATGGGTTTATCACAATAAAGACCCCTCCGGAGAATTCACTATCATCGCGTCTTAAAGAATCGGCAATTCGATCAAGTGGCTGGAAATGCATGCCTTCCCAGCCGATGCTTCGGTAGGTGTCGGCACAAATTGCAAGCTTGTTTTTGCCACCCTGGGCCCAGCCCATGATTCCGATGTAATGGCCTACATTCCAATCGGCTGGTGGCTCTTGAACCTTACGTCCAGAGAGGAATCCAAAAGCCGTTGCCGGTTCGGATTTGCCACCCCACAAGAAGCGTGTGGCACTATTTGCAATCAATAATGCGGATTGATTTAGGTCAACTAATGCTTCAAGGAGGTTTTCTATAATTTCCGCAGTCCACTCGCCTCGCAACGGTATAGCAACAAGTTTTGAATCAGCTAGTTCATTAGTTGCAACCAAAAGACCTTCAGGTGAAGTACCAGTTATGTTGCTGTCATCAATACGCGGCAATTCAAGAATGTAGTCAGCTCGCCCATCATCATTTGGTGGCAGTGACTCGCTGGTTTGAACCGTACTGAGGATTGAGCCCGCAGCGAGTCCAACGTGATCTTGTTCAACTTTTACTGAGGCCAGCGCACGAAGCGCAAGAGTGATCCAAAATGCACCGCACAACTCATTTTTTTGCGGCATTTCAC
>JALRCB010000111.1 GCA_023257525.1 Candidatus Nanopelagicales bacterium | reverse complement strand
AAAGTTCAAGATTGGTCTGATGCACTCAGCATTTGCTTGCTACGACGTACCAACTGCTCACCTTGAATCTGTTGGTTACTACACCAACAAGGCACCAGGCGGCGTTGCTTACCGTTGTTCATTCCGAGTAACTGAAGCAATGTTCTTCCAGGAGCGTATGGTTCATGCTGCAGCCAACGATCTAGGAATGGATCAAGCTGAGTTCCGTCGCATCAACTTGGTCAAGGACGACATGTTCCCGTACCGCACTGCCTTCGGTTTCCTAACCGACTCGGGTCAGTACGGTAAGTGCCTTGACATAGGTATGAAGGCAATTGGCTATGACACTTACAAGGCTGAGCAAGAAGAAGCTCGTAAGCGTGGCAAGTTACTAGGTATTGGTATCTCGACAATGACTGAGCCTTTGGGCGCAGGTAACAGTCGTGAATACGACATCTTGGGTATCAAGATGTTTGACTCTGCTGAACTTCGCGTTCACATGACCGGTAAAGCAATCTTGCGTACCGGCGCCATGAACCAAGGTCAGGGACACCAAACAACTTGGGCACAGATCGTCGCACACGAACTAGGTATTCCAGCTGATGACGTAACAGTCGAAGAAGGCGATACTGACACTGCACCATTTGGTATGGGAACCTACGCATCACGTAGTACTCCAGTTGCCGGCGCTGCAGTTGCCATGGTTGCGCGCAAGATTCGTGCCAAGGCACGCAAGATTGCAGCACACTTACTTGAGGTCTCAGAAGAAGACATCGAGTGGGAGTTGGGTCGCTTCTACGTTCGCTCAAACAAGGAACGTGGCGTAACGATTCAGGATTGCGCACTTGCTGCTTACAGCAACATGCCAGACGGTATGGAGCCAGGTCTGGAGAACAACGCTTACTACGATCCACCGAACTTAACTTGGCCGTTCGCTGCCTACTTCGTAAAGGTTGAAGTAGATGCTGAAACTGGCGTTTGGGATGTTCTGAAGGTTGTAGCAGTCGATGACTGTGGCGTTCGTATCAACCCAATGGTTGTCGAAGGACAAATCATGGGTGGTCTAACTGAGGCTTACGCAATGGCAAGCATGCAGTACCAGACTTACGATGACGAAGGTAACTGCATTGGCTCCAACTACATGGACTACTTGCTTCCAACAGCTTGGGAAACTCCAGGCTTTGAGTTGCACGAAGTAGTTACACCTTGCCCGCACCACCCAATCGGTGCCAAGGGTGTTGGCGAATGTGCCACAGTAGCTGGACCTGCAGCGTTTGTTAACGCAGTTGTAGATGCACTTGGTCACCTAGGCGTTCGTAACATCGACATGCCAATGATGCCAAACCGCGTTTACGAAGCACTAACAACCGGTAAAGACATCAGCGGCATGCCACCTGTAAAGATGGGCGACTAATCGTGGAAACAGTTAATGCAAACTCGGGCCTAAAGGAGGCATCATGCTGATCTCACAATCATTTGAGGTGAAGCAACCAATTGACGCAGTGTGGAAGTTCTTTGATGACATTCCACAGGTAGCGGCATCCATTCCAGGTGCAAACCTGTCCAAGGAAGTAACCAAGGACAAGTACGAAGGTGGAGTAGTAGTTTCTGCTGGTCCAGTTAAGTTGGAATTCGATGGTGTTGCTGAAGTTAAGAGTCGCGATAACGCAAAGCGCATCTTGGTTCTTGACGCTTCAGGTTCGGATAAGAAGGGTCGCGGCGCTGCCTCGGTCCTTCTAACCGCATCTTTGAATCAGATTCCAGGCGGAACCAAGGTTGATCTTTCGATGGACCTAACCATTTCGGGTGCAGCTGCTAACTATGGCCGTGGCCTAGTTGCAGACGTAACTGCAGTTCTGGTTAACACCGCGACTGTAAACATGGAAGCTCGTATGGATGCAATCTCTAAGGGCTTGGATCCAAACTCAGTTGGTGGCGCTAAGGCAGCCAGCGGTCTCTCGATTGGTATCAACGCATTCAAGCGTGCTACCGGTCGCGTACTAGCCCGCTTCTTCCTTCCTTACAAGCCAGTGGCACGTCGGTAAAGGGGTACAGAGATGAGTATTTGGGCAATTTTCAACATCGTCTTAGTTGTTGTAATCATTCCAGTTTTGGTTTGGTTGCTTAACGTAGTGCTAAGTGCATTGGAACGTATCCGCGGAGCTGCAGATGATGCACTAGCTGGTGGTGTTGCACTTATCGGTGAACTTGGAACTACTCCTAGTTTGTTGGAAACAACTGACGAGACTATTAAAGAAGTAGCAAACGGCGCTGTACGTTACGCCGGATCCGTCGCGAAGTTACTGGGATAGGGGAATCTAAATGGAAACCGTATTTGTAGTATCACTGATCATTTTCACAGTGATCATCGCTGCAGCTGCTCTTGGATTAATCCGAGTAATTCTTCACCTTCGTTCAGTCGTCAAGACACTTGATGCACTAGATGGTGGCGTAGCAGTTATCGTGGCACAGACATCAACCGTTACAAGCACCGTTGACTCAGTCAACGCGAACTTGGCTCCAGTGCGTAACTTCGCAGAATCGATTTAGGGGTAGTCATGACAGATTTCTTCGGTGGTCACACAGGTTGGCTACTTGGTTATGTCATCGGTCTAGTCGTAGTACTAGTCGTTGTTGCACTCGTTGTACCGATTTTGCTTTTGGCTGGCCGCATTGGCGGACAAGCAAAGCGCATTAACACCGGTCTACAGGCTGCAGAGAAAAACACTGCTGGCCTGCGAAAACTCCGCATCACAATTGAGTCAGCAACAAACATTGTTGCTGGTCTAAATCGTGGCCGCACAAAGCTAGGAGGCTGAAAATGGATAGCACAGTAGAGACATTGTGGACTGTTGCAAACATCCTTGGAATTGTTGTGGTGGTTGCTGTAGCACTACTTTTAACAATCTTGGTATTGCTAGTTCGCACTATCGATAAGCGAGTTGCAGCCATCAAGGCAACTTTGGCAGCAGCCAAGGCCAACACAGCACACACTGCACTAATCGGCGAAACTGCCGCTGGTGTAGATGCCGTATTAAATGAAGGTCTAGAACATCACTTGTTCCTAGGCCGGGTACTAGAAAAGGTACGTTCATGAGCACACTAGCCCTTTGGTCAGTTATTGATGTAACTGCTTTAATCGCAGGTCTTGCGGTTTACCTATTCATTGTGGGTCGTCAACTTACAAAAGTTGCTGGCGCTCTTGAAGAGGCAGCCGACCTAGTTTGGGAAATCAAGAAGGACGCTGAAGTAATTCACAGCGGACTTACCCAGATCAACCAGACTGGTGGAATCGTTGCCGGTGCTTTGCCACTTCTTTACGGAATGGCTGAAGGCATCGTAACTGGCGCTACTTATGT
>JALRCB010000110.1 GCA_023257525.1 Candidatus Nanopelagicales bacterium | reverse complement strand
ACGTAGGTTCCGATCTTTGGATTCTTGGTCTGACCATGTCAGGTATGGCAAGTATCTTGGGTGCGGTTAACTTCATTACAACAATCTTCACAATGCGCGCGCCGGGTATGACTATGTTCCGCATGCCAATCTTCACCTGGAATGTTTTGCTTACCAGCGTTCTTGTGCTTATGGCTTTCCCAGTTCTTGCCGCTGCAATGTTGATGCTTGAAGCCGATCGAAAGTTTGGCGCTACGGTATTCGACGCGGCTAATGGTGGCGCAATTTTGTGGCAGCACTTGTTCTGGTTCTTTGGCCATCCTGAGGTTTACATTTTGGCGTTGCCATTCTTCGGTATCGCCACTGAAATTCTTCCGGTCTTTAGCCGTAAGCCAATCTTTGGTTACAAGGGACTTGTGTTTGCAACGATTGCTATCGCAGGACTATCGGTTGCAGTTTGGGCGCACCACATGTACGTAACAGGGGCGGTTAACTTGCCGTTCTTTGCGTTCATGACGATGCTCATAGCCGTGCCTACGGGCGTTAAGTTCTTTAACTGGATTGGAACTATGTGGGGTGGATCGGTTAGCTTCGAGACTCCAATGCTTTGGACTATCGGCTTCCTGACAACATTCTTATTTGGTGGTTTAACCGGAATTATCTTGGCCGCACCACCACTTGATTTCCACGTAAGTGATTCTTACTTTGTGGTAGCACATTTCCACTACGTAGTATTCGGCACTGTTGTGTTCGCAATGTTTGCTGGCTTCTATTTCTGGTGGCCAAAGTTCACTGGAAAAATGCTGGATGAAAGATTAGGCAAGCTGCACTTCTGGTTAGTGTTCTTTGGCTTCCACATCACGTTCTTGGTACAGCACTGGCTAGGCGTGGAGGGTATGCCTCGTAGATATGCCGACTATCTAGCAAGTGATGGATTTACGACGCTCAATATGATTTCTACGGTTGGCTCGATCGTGCTTGGCGCATCTACGTTTGTGTTCTTCTGGAACATCTACAAGACCAACAAGTACGCACCAATGGTTAATTGCGATGATCCATGGGGCTGGGGTGCTTCACTTGAGTGGGCCACATCCTGCCCACCACCGCGCCATAACTTCGTTGAGATTCCGCGAATTCGTAGTGAGCGACCAGCGTTTGATTTGCATCACCCAGAAGTTGCTGCAATGGAGCAAGCTGATCGTGATAAAGCATTTGAAAATGCTGCCAACGGATCAAAGGGTTAGAGGTAGTTAAATGAATATCGGCGGCAGGTTATTTGCGTATGGAACTGTGGTTTACTTCGGTATTGGAATCGTTTATTGGTTCATGAGTGGAGACGTCGTTGGAACTTCTCTACTTGCATTAACCGGCGGCCTTGCCTTCCTGATCGCGTTCTACGTGCTATTCACATCAAAGCGAGTCGGCACTCTTCCAGAAGACATTGAAACCGCGTTGATCTCTGATGCCGATACTGACTACGGCTTCTTCTCGCCACACTCCTGGTGGCCATTTGCAATTGGCGCATCCACATTTGTATTTATACTTGGCTTTGTGTTTGCCAGGTGGATGATGGTCGCTGGCTTGTTTGCTCTAATGATGGCGATTTACGGATTGGTATTTGAGTACTACCGCGGACAATTCGTTAAGTAATAAACGCTAGATCATTTGTGTTCAGCAAACTAAGACTCGCAACAGCTTGTAAGGCTGGCGAGTTATCAGGTCGACTGTCTATAAAACTAGGCCGTGGTCGCGGTGAAACCCTAAGTGGACGAGTAATTCTCGCGCTTGACACACACGCGATATCGAAATTGAGCGCAGGTCGAGACATTGTTTTAGTGTCTGGGACTAATGGCAAAACCACTTCTACAAGAAATTTGGCAAACATCCTTCGTGACTTCGCGGGCGAAGGAGTTAGCACCAGTGAGTCCGGCGCTAACATGCCAGCCGGAATTGCAGCCCTGTTAGCGCAATTGCCAAGAAACAGATTCGCAGTAGTCGAATGTGACGAAATGTATTTGCCAGAAATGTATCAAAAGCTTTCTCCAAAAGTCATAGTTCTGTTGAATCTGTCTAGAGACCAGTTACACCGCACGGGCGAGGTCCGCAAAGTTTCTAACCTCTGGCATCAAGCATTTACAAATGATGATGTGACATTTGTAATTGATCGGGATGACCCATTCCTGGAACATGCCGTGTCTCAGGCAGGTCATGTGATTCGAGTTTCATTCAGCGGACGCAGGCACCCTGATGCAGCTACCTGCCCTAATTGCGCAGCGATCTTGGATTGGTCTACGAGTGATTACGCATGTGCATGTGGCCTAGGGGCAAAGTTGCCAGACGTTAGAGCCGATAAGCGCCTCGATGGACCACAACGCAATACGGTTCTGGTGATTGAAGCAGCGCGGTTAATGGGAGCTGAAATCTTGGCAGATGAAGCCACTGACTTGATTAACAAGGCGCCAGATCGAATTCATACTTTTACCGCAGGTGGCAAAGTTGTCCCTACGCACTTGGCAAAGAATCCAGAAAGCTGGAGACAGGCACTTGGGGATGTCTTAGCCGATCAGGTCGTACTCTCAGTTAATGCTAGAGGCATTGACGGGCGTGATACTTCATGGCTTTGGGATATCGACTATGCGAAGCTGCGTGGCAAGCGCGTGATTTGTACTGGGGAGCGACGGCTAGATGTCGCCTATCGACTGAGTGTGCAAGGTATCGAAGTATCAGTTGCCTCAAGCTTTGCCCAGGCAGTTGAAGAATTTACGAGTGAGCCGATTCAAGCGATTGTGAGCTACACCGCGTATCAAGATCTACTTGCTGCAGAGCTGGGAATAACTACTGGCAATGGTGGTGTGCAATGAGTCTTACTATTGTCCGGCTCTACCACGACCTACTTGGCACCTACGGGGACCAAGGCAATGCCGAAATTCTGATGCATAGAGCTAAGGGTCGAAACCTTGATGTCCAGTTAGTAGAAGTAACTCCGGGAATGGCAGTACCTAGATCTGGCGACATCTATCTCTTAGGTGGTGGCGAGGATGGCCCGCAGTCAGCTGCACTCGAGATGCTAAAGCAAGACGGCGGACTTAAGTATGCAGCAGCAGGTGGCGCTACCGTGCTGGCAATCTGCGCCGGATTTCAAATTATTGGTGAGAGCTTGCCCGACTCCAGCGGCAAAACTATCGCAGGCCTGGGCCTAGTAGAAGCGCACACCATATACGACGCATCGCCACGAAGCGTTGGGGAACTAGTTATCCAACCAAGTCGCGGTGGCTTGCCAATGCTAACGGGCTTTGAAAATCACCAGGGTTTAACTCGCCTAGGAGAAGACATGCCACCACTTGGATTGGTGCTTAGTGGTGTGGGAAATGGCTTCAATAAGC
>JALRCB010000010.1 GCA_023257525.1 Candidatus Nanopelagicales bacterium | reverse complement strand
ATCACCAGCACGGAGCTTGTCTTGCGCAGGTGTATCAAGTCCAACGCTGGTTACTATCACTTGCTCTTTGATTGGCTGGTCTAAGTAATCCATTGCGGCCGCAATTGCATAACTCTGTGAGGTGCTAAATGCCTCAACGTTTCTTGCAGTGTTTTCTTCCTCGGTTTCACCTTCTGGGTAAACCGATTCGCGCGGCACAACTCGTCGATCCGGATCTATCCAACCCCAAATTGCTTGGAACATATCCAAGCCTTCTTGCGGTCCCCCATACTCGCTGACTGTTGTCATGTCGAGTTCACCTTCAGTTGGGTACGTCTCGGTGCCTGAAATAGAAATCAGTTCGATCTCGTTGACTTCTCCGATGGTGTTGAACACTGGACCAGGTGAGGTCATCACATATGGAACTGGAATGAACATTGCGGCGCCCAGCAAAATCAAGAGGGTCCACGTCAGAGTGGGCTTTAATCTTGAGCGCATCCAAATGCCATTTCTTTTCGGGAAAACAATAAGTTTCTAGGCTTACAGCGTACGTGAAGAATCTGGATGTTCGCCGTGGGCTAGAAGCAAAATGATTCAGGGTTAGTGGGACTGGGCATAACCTTGGAAGTAACTGGCCCTTTATTCTTCTGAGCAAAAAGATAAGTAGGAAAAATGAGTATGCCGTTTGGATTCGCCCCTGGTGGCGACGAGAACAACGAACTAGCTGACATGCTCGAAAACATGGGACGCATGCTCCGTAACGGTGGCGATCCATCTGGAGGCTCAGTTAACTGGACTAGCGCTCACACTGCGTCCGATCAAGCCTTAAGCAAAGCTGGGGACCCAGCGATCAATGAGTCAGACAATGAGAAATTGCGCTCGGCTGCTGACTTAGCGGATTTGTGGCTTAACGATGCCACCACAATTCCAAGCGCGGGTCACACAATCAATGGCGTAACTCGCACTCAATGGCTAGCTTCTACTTTTGATTCCTGGAAGGTAGTTGTGCAACCTGTTGCCGATGCAATGGCAGGTGTGATGACTGGCATGCTGCCTTCTGGTAACGATGCAGGGACTATCAACATCCCAGAGGAATTGCTTTCAAGTCTTCCGGATGAGGTCGCAGCTAATCTTCGCGAAACTTTGGCTTCACCTGACTTCGCTGCGATCACTGGTCCACTTATGGCAATGGCAAAGTCGATGGGCGCAACTATGTTTGGCACGCAATTTGGTCAGGCTCTTGGACAAATGACTACTGAAGTTTTGAGCAATTCTGATGTTGGTATTCCATTGAATGCTTCTGGCAAACCTGGCTTAGTTATTTCAAACGCAAATGAATTCATCAAGGGTTTATCAATAGATGAATCTGAAGCACAGCTCTACATAACACTTCGCGAACTCGCACATCAAAGGTTGTTTACCGCTGCCCCTTGGATTCAGTCCCAGTTGATGGCTGCGATTTCGGACTATGCCAGAGGCGTCAAGATTGACACCAGTGCTATCGAACAAGCCATGACGCAAATTGATCCAGCAAATCCAGACAGCATCAACAGTATGATGACGTCTTCGTTATTCGAGCCGACTCAAACTCCGGAGCAAGTAGCCGCTCTAACCCGAATTGAACTGCTCTTGGCGCTCATTGAAGGTTGGGTAACTGTGGTGGTGACTCAGGCAGCGGGAACCCGTCTGCAATCCGCTGGGGCGCTTGAGGAAGTGTTTAGGCGACGTCGCGCTGCTGGTGGGCCAGCGGAAAAAGTGTTTGGTGGGTTAATCGGATTGGAAATGCGTCCGCGTCGAATGCGCGAAGCTGCTGCACTGTGGCAGCGACTAGCCGAAACCCAAGGCATCGCCGCACGTGATGCACTTTGGACTCACCCTGACTTGCTTCCAAGAGACTCTGACATTGATGACATTGAAGCTTTTCTTGCCACTGGGACTGAAGACTTAATGGCCGAACTTAACAAGGCAATTGAATCGGCTAAAGAGGATCCGGAGAATAATTCTTAATTCACGTTGTTGAAGCACCTGAGTTAATCAACTATTCAGGCTTGAAATACTGCTGTGCGTGTGAGTAGCCGTCTAAGTAAGCTTTGGCTTTTTCGTGCTGTGGAAACTTGTTCATTAATTCATAAAATTCTGGACTGTGATCAGTTACCAGCAGATGAATCAATTCGTGAACAATCACGGAATCGATGACATAGCTTGGCATTCTTTGCATTCGATGTGAGAGTCGAATCGAACCTTCATCTGGAGTGCAAGAACCCCATCGAGAATTTTGATTTGTAACCCAACGAATCTTCACTGGAACTTTGTGGGTATCAAAAAGATCTTTACCTAGATATTTCTTTGAAAGCACCCGGGCTCGTTGTTCAAGTGACTCTTGAGAACTAGTTCGTTCGTCTCGGTCATCTAAGCGATTAACCAATTCAGCTACGTAGGCGTCAATATCACGTTTTGCCATTCGGGTTGGCACGGTTACAACTGTTTTGTCGTTGTCTCGATAGGCAGTTACGTTTCGCTTTGCTCGCTTGCTGCGCTTAACTTCAACTTTTGTTAAGTCAGTTCGTTGGTAGATAAATTCCACGGACTCATTTGCGTGTTCTGCATTAGCAGCATCTTCAGAATCGAAGAGCGATGGCTGATTTGGTCCGGTCACAGAACTCAGGCTAGCCCAGTCGCCTGTCAAAAATGATGAAGCTCTCGAGCCGCGTGCTCAATCATTCGCCTTCCCCTTGCGAATGTCGGCTCGTTATCTCGAGAGCTTCAACTCGTGAAACTTACGCGCAAGTAACGCACTAACGCAACGTAAATGAACAACTATTGAATTTTGCTGTGGACAAGGCTGGGGACTAACTGGGGATACATGCCACGTTATCTGGGGATTACTAGTGAACAACTTGGGGATAGATGGATTGTGACCGTGTGAATATGGCGTTTTATCAGGGGTTATCTTGTCCACGGAATGTGGAAAGAAAAAAGTTTTATCCCCATGGTGCATATGTCTAAATTTGTAGTTTTCGATCTCCAGTTATCTAGATTTGGCATCTGAAAAACAGTTGCGGAAAGTAACACAAAGGCTTTGTGGAATGTTGAATTTCTACACAAGATTCATTCTGCAAACTTCATGAGTGAAAATAACCAATCCAAAATTAGGACCCGGCGTTCGGCTTTATGAACGCAGTCAAACTCAAATTCAAATTGGGATTAATCCAAACTCAGCATTAGTTGTTGATAAGAAAGTCGGCGAAACAATTGGACGACTACTTACCGGAGCAAATTCAATCTCTGAAATCTGCAATCAATTAGTAGAAGCCGGGCATGACTTACAGTCAAGTGAGAATTTTCTAGAGCAATTAATCGTGCTTGGGTTAGTTGAACCTGGTCCCATCGCCGCTACCTACGATCTTCAAAATCCCGTGTCTGAAATTCAACGCTTGAATCTCGCGCGAGAGACTTCGGGAGATTTAGATCAAATAGCTAACAGAATTGGGTGTGAAATCTCGATTCGTGGAGCTGGTCGTCTTGGTATGACGGTATGCCTGCTCCTTGCAAGTGCTGGATTTCCCAACCTCACAGTTCATGATTCAACTTTGGTTAGCGAGTCTGATTTAACCCCTTGGGGTGCTTCCCGAATTGATGTTGGGATGCGTCGTGATGCGGTGGCTAAGAATTTAATTGAGCGAATGATTAAGGGAGTTTCCGCACATAAGAACTTTTTGCGGTATCGGCCCAACCAGAAAATTGAAGTCCTACTCCCCGAGCAACGGGCAGATTTCCCCTGGATTTCTGCAACCAGTGCAGATCAGTTTGTGGCAACGGATACCGCTCATCTATTTGCAACTACCAGCACTGGCGCAAGTTTGATTAGTTCGGTGATTGTGCCTGGGAAAACTCCTTGCCTTCGCTGCCTGCACCTACATCGTTGTGATCAAGATGCTCAGTGGCCGCTCATAGATCTTCAGGTTTCCCAAAACCCAACTATCGACAGCGCTCCAATCTCGCTGGTTTTGAACACTGCAATGGAGGTGGCCAGGCTGATTTCAGCCTGGGTCGACACGTCCGAATCTGTTGATTCTCACCTAATTAAGTTGGGACTTGGCCGGAGTTCTGTTGAGACGTATCCCACGTTCTTTCACCCCTCCTGCGGATGCCGATGGGACTTAACTGCCTGACAATTGGGTGTGAGCGATTTATCCCAAAGTGGAATGACCAGAAGTGCTCGTATCGCAGCATTGCCAATTCGCCATGCTGGCCGACGCGCTCTTGGTCTAGGTAAGCGCTTGGGCGGAATGTCTGCCCAAGATGCCACTGCACAAGCTCAGGCAAAGACTGCTGAACAAATCTTTAGTGTCCTTGGCGAACTCAAGGGTGGCGCCATGAAGCTAGGACAGGCGCTGAGCGTCTTTGAATCCGTACTTCCTGATGACGTAGCTGGTCCGTACCGAGAATCACTTACCAAGCTGCAGGATTCCGCTCCTCCAATGGCGATTGAATCAGTCCATCAAGTTCTTCAAGAGTCTCTCGGTGAAAATTGGCGAGAGCGCTTTACCTCATTCGATGATGAGCCAGCCGCGGCTGCCTCGATCGGACAGGTGCACCGCGCAGTTTGGCATGACGGTCGCGACGTAGCGGTAAAGATTCAATATCCCGGAGCATCGGGCGCGCTCTTGGCAGACCTGCAACAACTTTCTCGTTTCGGCAGATTATTTGCCGGCTTCTTCCCAGGTATTGATGTTCGAGCAATTTTGCGCGAACTTACAGATTGTGTCGCGGAAGAACTTGATTACTTGCACGAATCAAAAGTTCAGCGAAAGTTTGCAGTTGGATTTGATGGTCACCCGGATTACTTCATCCCGCACGTATTGGCTGCCGCCGAAAACGTGATTGTTACTGAATGGGTTGAAGGTAAATCCCTTGCTCGCCTAATTGAATCTGGCACACAAGAAGAACGTGATCACTTTGGAAAGATGTACTTGCGATTCTTACTTTCTGGACCAAGCCAGGTTGGGCTCTTGCACGCAGACCCACATCCTGGAAACTTCAAAGTAATGCCAGATGGCCGACTTGCAATCCTTGACTTTGGTGCAACTGCAGACCTGCCTGATGGTCTACCTCCAGCAATGGGAACTTTGTTAAAAATTGCTCTCGTTGGGGATTCCGAATCAGTAGTAGCTGGATTGCGCGAAGAAGGATTCATTCGCCCCGGAATTGAGTTGGATCCTCAGTCGCTACTTGATTACCTTGGACCATTTACTGAACCAGCTCAAGTTCCAGTGTTCAAACACAATCGCGAATGGATTCGCGAACAGTTTGAACGAACCAGCGACCCACGAAATGCAGACTGGTCAATTGGCATGAAGATTAATCTGCCACCAAACTACGTAATGATTCATCGGGTTTGGTTAGGTAGCATCGGGGTTCTGTGCCAACTCGAATCAGAATTCTCAGTGCGCGATGAATTTGCGCAATGGGTCCCAGGCTTTGCCGAAGAAGTAAAGAGCTAAAACTTTAAGTCGCGCAGCAGCGTTGACTGTTCGCGATATCCCTTGCCATCGGTATGGCGAGACTTAGCCCAAGAAATGCTCAAATGAGTTTTTGCTCTTGTCATGGCCACGTAAAGTAATCGGCGTTCCTCATTGAACTCAGTAGCCGTTGAGGCGTGAGAAATCGGAAGTAAGCCTTCGCTTACGCCGGCTATGAATACGGCTTCCCACTCCAAACCCTTAGCGGCATGAATTGATGCCAGAGTTACCGCATTCGCACTTGGCGCAAATTCCATTTCACTTCGTAAATCCAACGACTTAACGAAGTCTGGGAGTTGTGCAGTTGAATCTTTAGCTTCAAGTTCGTCGGCTAGGTCCACGATTGTGTTTAGGGACTCCCAAGTTTCCCGAGCTGCTCGCCCACTATCTGGAGCCTGGGATCGCCAACCAACTGAACTCAAGATGTCTCGGACCGTTTCGGTCATGGCCTTGGTTCCAGTTACATGTAAGCCAGCGCGCAGATTTAACAAAGCATTCTTAACTTCAGCACGTTCAAAGAATCTCTCAGCGCCTCGTAACGAGATTGGCACTCCTAATGCGCTTAACTCTGCTTCGAAGATCTCAGACTGACTATTGATTCGATACAGCACAGCGATATCTCTAGGTGCAATGCCTTTAGCGATTAGTTCCAAAATCTGCTGTCCGATTAATCTGGCTTCTTCTTCATCATTTGCATACGAAGTTAGGCTCACATTTGGACCTTTGCCACGTTTGGAAACTAATCGAACTGGACTGGTTGCATCCTTAGCAAGGACTTGATTCGCGACGGCAACAATTGGTTCGGTGCTTCGGTAGGAATGGCTTAATTGAAAATCTTGGGTGCGGGCAAAGTGGGACTTGAAATCAATTAAGTACTTAGAAGTTGCACCCGAGAATGAGTAGATAGTTTGAGCCGGATCACCAACAACACACACGTCGTCTCGATCACCTAGCCAAAGGCTTAGTAGCTCAAATTGGACGGGGCTAACGTCCTGGAACTCATCGACTGTGAAATGTCGATATTGCTTGCGCACCGCATTCGCCATCTCGGGATAGTTTTCCATCATCGCAGTCGTCAATAGGAGTACGTCTTCAAAATCCATGGCATGAGCTTCATCGAGACGAGTTAAGTAAGCCTCAAAAACTTTAGAGACCTTTTCAATGGTTAGGTCGCCACTTAGGTCACGTCTAACTTGAACCGCTTTTTCGCGATAAGCATCTGGCGAAAGAATGTTTACTTTTGCCCATTCAATCTCGGCTGCCAGATCTCGAATTGAATCTTTATCATTTGCTACTCGGCAAAGTGTTGCTGCATCTGCAACGAAGCGAAATTTGCTGGGTATTAAATCTGGCAGGCTGGAATTGAAGAATTGCGGATAGAAGAATCTAAGTTGTCTTAACGCTGCGCTATGAAAAGTTCGAACTTGAACTCCAGAGACTCCAAGTTGTCCTAACCGATTTCTCAGTTCGCCGGCAGCTCTAGTTGTAAATGTGACGGCTAAAGTTTGGCTTGGATCATGGACACCACTTTCCACTGCATGCGCAATGCGATGGGTGATGGTTCGAGTTTTACCTGTGCCAGCTCCAGCGAAAATCGCTACTGGTCCAGAGACGCATTCCGCAGCAGCACGTTGCTGGTCGTCAAGGGCGTCAAGAATGTCGGGCACTGCCCTATTGTGCCAAGCCCCTACGACAGTCCCTTAAGGGACGTCATAGGTATCTGCTGGTTTACAGACCTAGCAGGGTTTTAACTTCACCAATGCTGGGATTTGTCCGTGTTGAACCGTCTGGGAAAACCAAAGTAGGTACAACAGCATTGCCACCATTGACTCCCATTACGAAGTCCGCAGCCGTCGGATCCTGCTCGATATCAATCTCGTTGTATTCGATACCTTCGCGGCCCATTTGAGCTTTCAAGCGCTGACAGTAGCCACACCATGGCGTGCTGTACATAGTTACTTTTTCACTCATGACTTCTCCGTACTCGGTTTAACTAATTAACTTCGACACCACTGGATTGGTATGTCCTTACCGTACCAAGACTGAATAAGTCTAAATGCGATAGACACTGGACTTGGCAGTTTGAGAGTTTGGGCTTCACAGGCAGCAGACAATTCGTCCCGAGAGAACCATTGCACTTCGGTCATTTCTTCGTCGTGCATTTCCACTTCAGTGCTGGTTGCAATTGCGCGATACGCCAGCATTAGCGAAGCCGGGAATGGCCACGGTTGTGAGCCCATGTATTTAAGTGACTGCAGATCTACATGAATTCCAGATTCTTCGTAGACCTCGCGGATCACTGCGGCTTCACACGACTCACCAGCTTCAACAAATCCAGCCAAAGTTGAAAGCCAACCTTCTGGCCATTCGCGGCGGCGTCCAAGCAAGATGCGTCCAGCTAAATCTTCAACAGCAACAATCATTGCTGGTTCGGTTCGAGGATAGTGCTCAGAATCATGCACATTACATTTGCGAGACCAGCCAGCCATTGCAACTTCAGTCTTGGCGCCACACTTTGGACAAAATTGGTGACCTTCATGCCAAGCAGCTAGTGCGATTGCCGCGGTAGCAAGACCAACATCTTTGGCAGAAAGTGCTGCGCCAACATCACGCAAGCTTGCCCAGGTGACATCTGTTAAGCCAACTTCATCTTCCATGATTGCGATGTAGGTGTGATCATCATCAGCACCCAAGAAAACGGCAACCTGTTCCGCATCAGAGTGGGACATCTTTAGTGACCACGGTTTAACCCAAACAATAGAAAGCTCATCGGTAACGGGAATGTTTCGATCGTGAAGCACTAAAACTCGAGTGTTTTCGGATGCCCAAGCTTGGTCAAACCATTGTGGATTAGCCCGCAATTCCGCCAAGCGATCAACAGTGAATCGCGCTAACGGTAAATCGTTCATTAAGGAGTCCACAAATAGCGATCTTACGCGCTTGCGCATAGTCTGCAGATATGAGAGTTGCTACGTGGAATTTGCTACATGGAATCGCCTTGGTAGATCCACTGGAAGCCCCTGGCCTGGCGCAGGTTGCAGGTTCAATAACTGCGGATCTGATCGGTTTGCAAGAAGTAGATAGACATCAAGAGCGAAGCAACAACGAACACCAAACAAAGATTGTTGCCGATGCCATGGGACATCCCTATTGGGTTTTTGCTCCGGCAATTATCGGCACACCTGGCGAATCCTGGGAAGGTGCAACTGACTCTCACATACACTCACATGAACATTCCGATTCCGGTCAGGAACAACCGCATTACGGCGTTGGCTTAGCCTCGCGTTATCCAATTTCAAACATTGAAGTCCTGCGATTTAAAGCTGCACCGATTTCGCTACCGCTTCTAGTGCCAAGTAATCCACGACCTCGAATGATTAAGGTTGCTGACGAGCCACGGGTTGCCATCATTGCTGACGTTGAAACTCCACTTGGGACATTTACAGTTGCAACAACACACTTGAGTTTTGTTCCTGGCTTTAACGTTAAGCAACTTCACCAACTTACAAAGCAGTTAAGCGAGCGAAAGAATCCGGTACTGATATTTGGGGACTTTAACTTGCCAGGAAAACTTGCCAAGTTTGTTTCGCGTTGGGACAGTCTTGCCGAGTTACCGACTTATCCAACTTTCAAGCCAAGAATTCAGTTCGATCACATCATCGCTCGAGGATTGAGTGAAGTATCAATTAAGCAGGCTCAGGAATCAGCTGAAGTTTTGCAGTTACCAATTAGCGATCACTGCGCACTTGTAGTCGAAGTTACGAAATAAGTTCCGCTAACTCTTCAAGTGACAATAAGTTTGTCGGTGAAGTTACTTCTTGATCTGCCACGTAGTAAAAGACTGCTTGAATCTGATCTGGATTAACACCCAGAGCTAGGGCTGCAGCTTGTCGGTAGATGGACAACTGCAAATCATTAGCCGATCCAGGTTTTCCAGTTTTCCAATCAACCACTAGCCAGCGGTCTTTTGCCGAAGGATCGTCCAATGTGCCTGTGAACAAAGCGTCCATTCGACCACGTAGCGTTCGCCCACCCAGCACTAGGGCAAATGGGAGTTCAAGTGAAGCTGGGTTTCGATCCACGAATGGTCCCGATTCAAATGCTGACTTAAGCGCTTGAAGTTGTTCATCTGAATAGATTTCGTCATCCATCGCGCCGGCGAGCATCTCAGTATCAATCAAAGTCCGACGGCCATAAAAAGTTTCCACCCAAGAATGGAAGGTAGTTCCTCGATCTGCCGCACTTGATGGTTGGCGTGGCATTGGTCGAACTAGTGATTTCAAGAAATCTTCTTCATTGGTATTCAAAGCTATTAACTGGCTAGCCGATAGCGAGGCAGGAAGTCGAACCAATCTCTCAACAGATTCATATTGGCTAGCTTGCAAAACCAAAGCGTCGATATCTTGTTGCCATGACTCAACTAACGCAACCTCTTGAGCGCTCAGTCCGGACTGATCATGCAACTCAAGCGAGGCTGACTTAACAAGTTGCGCTTCGTGCTGGATTGCCTTTCGCTGAGTGGCGTCGACTTGAGCTGGCCAAGTTAAATACTGCACATCGGCTAGTAACGGATTGGTTGCATCTGGGTCTGGAGTTTCGGTCCAAACATCTGGCTGAGTTGCACCTTCGTGTAAGTCAATCAGGAAGGCACTTGGTCCGCGCAGCTTTGATTGCGTTGGACCCCACCAAGATCCGCTGGCAATAACTTTTTGTTCCGCACGGGTAATGGCAACGTATGCCAACCGACGTTCATCAATTGTGGCAAGCTCGCCAGCAGCAGTTGTGAATGCCTTGAAGTCCACACCACGAGGTCCGACCGGACCTGGGAACTCTGGCAACAACGGATTAATTGGCGCGCCAAGGGCGTCCGACGGAATTCGAAAAGCATTCTTTGGCCAATGCCGATCTTTAGGTGTGGATGGGAAGACACCAACCGTGAGATCTGGAACTACCACGATTGGAAACTCCAAGCCCTTGGATTTGTGAATCGACATCACAATTACTGCATTGTCACTGAGTGTAACATCGGCTTCGACAAGTGAATTGAATCTTTGTCCAGTGCGTAAATATTCCAAAAACGCACCAACGCTCGAGTCACCTTCAAGGTTTCTGAAGTTGCCAGCTAAATCAATCAACGCAGCTAGTCGATCGAAGTGCGTTGAACCTTCCGGCGAATTGACCACCATGGCTTCAATACCGATTCCAGTGACACGAATGATTCGTGAAATCAAATCAATTGCTGACTCATTGCAAAACTTACGCAGCATGCGAAGTTGTGATGCCAATTCAACTAGCCGAACTCTGGCCTCAGGCGAATATGGCAAAGACTCGTCTTCACCAACTAGTTCTAGGGCATCCAGCAAGCTAACGCGTTGGGACTTATCAACTGCTGAAACGATGTGATCGAGTTGAACGTCAATTGGCATTTCTGGCGTGACATCGACGCGAACTAATTCCGATGCATGTCGACCAAGAATTGCCAGATCACGAGATCCAATTTGCCAGCGCGGGCTAAGTAAGATTCTGGCCAGCGCAGTATTGGCAGTTGGATCGTAAATCGCTTCTAGGTAGCTAACAACTTCGCGAACTTCTGGAAGATTTACTAGCGCTCCTGGATCAACAACTTGCACCGGTATTCCCTTGGCCTCAAGTGCATTGACGTAATACTGCGCATTCTTCTTCTCGCGCAAAAGAACTGCTACTTCATTCCAACTTTTAACTGGCTTGATTTTTGCAATCTGCTCAGCTACCCATTCAACTTCATCGGTAAAGGTTGGAAGTAAAGCGGTGTGAATTTCGCCAGCCGGCTTTGCATCATCAGCGGTCACCAGCTCGACAATCTCAGGATGAATTTCCCGCAACTTATTACTCAAGGAGTTCGCTGCGGTCAAGATGTTTTTTCCAGAGCGACGGTTAGCCGTCAACTTATAGATTTGGGCTGGCTCCCAATTTCCTGCTAACTCACGCGGGAAGTCAGCTTTAAAGTTTTCCATGTTGGTGATCTCGGCACCGCGCCAACCATAAATCGCCTGGCATGGGTCACCGACTGCCATAACTGGATGACCATGTCCAAACAGCTCTTGTAACAAAACTTTTTGTGACAACGAGGTGTCTTGATATTCATCCAGCAAGACCACATGAAATTGATCTTTCAAGATTTCCCGCATAGCTTGCGAATTTTGCGCGGCCTGCGCGGCAAGACGAATTTGATCTGCGTAATCGATTACATCGTTAGCAATCTTTGCTTGCCGGAAATCCATTACCAACTTGGCAAGTTCAATTCGTTTCTTGCAGGTTTTGATCATTTCGTGCGTAAGTTCTTGCTTCTTTTCAATGCTTTCTAGGCCAACTAACCTCTGGGTGTCACTTTCGATAATCAGATTTGGGTCTACCAAATAGTTTGAGCACTGTTCATCAAGTTTTAGCAGCTCGGTAACTGCGGTAGTTGGGCTGTAGCCAAGGCCGCCTAAGTCATAGTTCGATTGGCAAACCACTCGCATGGCTAATTGATATCGTGTGGCATCAACGACAACTCGAGCATCCGGCTCCAGACCCAAGCGAAGGGCGTGCTCTTTTAGTAACCGTGAGCCAAATGCGTTGTAAGTGGATATAACTGGTTCGCCCAAATCTGCGTGAGCAGATTCATCAGGTAAGTACTTGAGTGCTGCTGGCAAAAAGCTTCGAACTCGAGTCAGTAATTCGTTTGCTGCCTTGGTGGTAAAGGTAAGGCCAAGAATTCGATCCGGTGCAACCTGCTGGGTCATAATCAGCCAAGCAATTCGTCCAGCCATAACCGTGGTTTTTCCCGTGCCGGCTCCCGCAACAATCATGCTTGGTTCCAGTGGCGAAACGATTGCCGCTAATTGTTCGGCGCTTGGATTGAATCCGAGGACTTTCGTTAAGTCAGATGTTGTTATTTCTTTCATGACAACACCTGCTTTCCTTCAGGTGTTGCAGGACACAAAGTTCGCACCTTACACAACTTGCACTTTTGATCTTCGTAGCGTGCTTCGTATCGCTCATCTAGTACAACTAAAGCTGCTTGGCCGATTCTTTGATCGAGTGCGATCGTCGAATTCTCGTCATGCGTCTCTGGTGAAACTTGCTGAACCAATGCCAAGTCTGCGTTGTCTTTTTCACCAACCCGTAATTGAACTAAAGCAGCGCCTTTGACTGGTTGTTCAGATTCTCGCGAAACTTCTTCACCAGCTTTTGTGAAGTTTCCGTTTTCTAAAAGGTATGTGTAAAGCGCTAGCTGAACATCCTTGAATAAATCTTTGCTCTTCTTGGCATCTTTACTTGTCTTGAAATCAAAAATCATGATTCCGTCTTCGGTGAATTCAATTCGATCTGCTCGACCTGTAATTGCTAAATCCACATCACGCGAAGAACCATCAGGACTTTCGACTGTAATCTTGGTTTTCCATGAGAGTCCAGATTCGGTGATACTTACTTGATCCTTATGGTCAAGCATCCAAGTTAAGAGGCGAACTGATGCATCATGGGCTGCATTGCGCTCTCGTGAACTTTCCCACTCTGCCTCATATCCCATGCCAGGCCAGAGGCGATCAAGCTGATCGTCGATTGCAGAAATGTCGTAAGCAAGTTCACCCGATGACAATCCTTGCGCAATTGCGTGCAGTGCGTTTCCAAAAATCATTGGTGTTGCAGACTGAGAAAGCGCATTTAGTTTGCGTTCCAAGAACCACTGAGCTGGACAATGTTCAATCGACGTAATTCCGGAAGCTGAAATTGAGACCTGAGAGTTAGTTGGGCGCTGGTTTTGCGTTGGTTCCAGCACACCCCACCATTTGTCTGGGTCGGCATGGAAAAACAATGATCCGTAAGTTTTGTGAAGCTGAGCCAACTTGTTAGCTGCGGCAAGCTTCAATGCTTGGGAAGATTCAGAAGATCTAAGTGTGCGACGTAAATTCGCAATAACGCCCTCTGGACTTAATGGTCGTTTTGGACGTCCCGATGTATGCAAGATTTCAATGTGTGGCATCGCAGTGACGATGTCGGTTATGAATCTGGTTGGAGCAACACCGTCATCTCGTACTGATGTATCCGTTGCTGTAATCAAAAGTGTTTGCATGGCTCGAGTTAGTGCCACATAAAACAAGCGTCGCTCTTGGGCCAAAAGTTCTCGCATTGTGAGCGGCATTAATTCCAGATTCGGTCCAATGCGATCTGATTGCAGCAAACTTTGATGCTGACGTAGATCTGGCCAGAGTTCTTCTTGAGCGCCGGCAACAACTACATACTTCCACTGCAAGCCCTTGGATCGGTGTGCAGTAAGTAGTCGCACCGAATCGTTGCGGACGTCGTTTTCTGCCAATGCTTCAGCAGGAATTTCTTGCGCTTCAATTTCATCCAGGAAGTTTGTTAGGTCTTTACCTCTACCGCGAGCCACAAATCGATTTGCTAGATCAAACAATGAGCAGATGGCATCTAAGTCTCGATGCGCTCGCGTACTGGGAGTGCCAAAACCGAGAGCTTGCTCTTGTAGTCGAGTTGGCCAGGAAGTGCCCTGCCAGATACTCCAAAGAACTTCATGCGGACTAGCACCCGACTGCATAAGCTTTCGGGCCTCAATCAAAACTGTGCCGATTTTTTGGATAGCAGCAACTACTGAATCGTGTCTGCCAGGAGGGACGTCAAGCAACAACTTTGGATCGAGTAGTGCCTCGCCAATCAAAACCAATGCAGGCCGTGGTGCATGCTCAGTAGTTCGATCCTTAATTCGCAAGTAACTGCCAAATCTTCGCAAGTCAACGGGATCAATCGCAGCTAGCGGACCACTTAACAAATCAGCAACTACATCCACCGTCGCGTGCCTTGGATTGTCGATAATCCGCAGTGCAGTAACTAAAGGTGCGACAGCGGGATCTTGATGCAGTGGAATTTCATCTGCTGCTACTTCAACTGGAATCCCAGCAGCAACAAATGCCCGATAAATAGTTGGAATTGAGACAACTGCAGATCGAACAATCACGGCAAAGTCTGACCACTGCAAGTTTTCATTAGCATGCGCTCGAGCAATCATGTCTGCGATGTGTGATGCCTCTGCGCCAGGTGAATCAAAAGTTCTTACCTTTAGTTCACCAACATTTTCAGAAATACACTTTGGATTTCGATGCTTATGTATATCAACGGAGTTGAAGCCAGCTGGCACGCGATCACCAATAACAGCACTGGCAGCAGAACGGATCTGCGATCCAAAACGTCGGCAAGTTGAGAGCACAACATTCTCTACTGGTTTTCCAAATACTGTTTCAAATTCCTGTTCGAAATTGCGAATTCCGGCTTCGTCTGCGCCGCGAAAACCATAAATTGCCTGATCGACATCGCCAACAACTACTAATGCGCTATCAACATTCACCATCGCTTTTAGCAATGCAACTTGGCCCGGGTCAGTGTCTTGATACTCGTCAACATAAATCGCACTAAAAGTTTTATGTAAATACTCTTGAACATCTGGTCGGTGACTTAGTAGGACTGCGCGATGGATTAATTCGGAATAATCCAAAACACCTTCGGCATCTAATACATCTAAATACTCGTCCATGAATACACCAATGGAAGCCCAAGTCTGTCTACCAGTTTTGGTTCCAAGGTTTACTAAATCCTCAGGGTCCATGATGTGTGATCGAGTTCGAGACATCACTGCGCGAATTTCTTCCGCTAATCCCCTGGTACCAACAGCTGGCATTAAGTCCGCAGGCCAATTCAGTCGTTGGTCAGCGATCGCATCTGCAAAAAGCTGTCGGGATCGAACTTGTTGTTCAGGACCAGATAAAAGTCGAGTTGCTGAAATGTAAGCCTCATCAGATTGGAACTGTCTGACTAGCGAGTAACAAAAAGAATGGAATGTGCTAACTAGCGGAACCACGCCACCGCCAATAGCAGCCGTGACTTGATCTCGCCAATCGATGGCAGCGCGACGACCAAAGGTTAAACCCAAAACTTGATTTGGATGAAGTGCATCGGGACCAGACAGCCGAGCTGCCATTGCAGCCACCAGAGTTGTAGTTTTGCCGGTACCTGGACCTGCCAAAACCCGCATGGCGCCATGGCGATGATTCACAACGCGAAGTTGATCCTCATCCAGGGTTGGCGCAACATAAGGCAATGCCGGGGTGCGATCAAGGATTAAGCGAGTCATTGCTCCTTATTCCACCATGTACGGGTGACAAATCTGCATCAGGCTTTCGCATTCTTTGATTATTCAGGCAAGATTATGAGAGTAAGTACTTTTAATTGACCTATCGATTGGGGGATGTCCGTGGCACCAACGGCATCTGCCTCGACCTTGGTTATCGAAGACGCGGTTATAAACCGTCGGTTGCGCCGACCGGCTGACTTGGCTCGATTTGCCTTCACAGTTTTTGCCATCGTGATCGTTGGGCTTTTGGCATTTTTAGCGCAAAGTACAACTACCGGAATTGATCAAGATATTGCGCAAGGTGCAAATCGACTTCCAGCACCAATCATCTTGATCACGAACTTAGTCAGTGGATTTGGTGCTTTGATTTTCCCAGCCGCCGCTGCCCTAGATTTACTCATTCGTAAACGCACTCGACAACTCGTTGAATCAATTGCTGCGCTGCTTGTAACGGTCGTAATTCTTTCAGTTTCATCTTGGGCCCTAATCCAATCAGGTTCGGAACGACTGCTCTTAACTTTCGCTGGAACCACAGATCCAGAGACTGCCGTACCATTCAGCATTGTCGTAGGTGGTTTGGCTGCTTTCACCACGGTGGCTCGAATCATGTCCCGACCAAGATGGAACATTGTTGCCGGAATTGTTATTGGATCAATTGCGCTAGCAAACATTGTCAGCGGTGGTGTGACTGCAGCCGGTCTTGGCGTTTCCTTACTTGCAGGCTGGGCAACAGGTTTGTTGATTCGCTACTTGCTTGGAACTGACACCACTCGCCCATCAGGTAATGAAATTGCAAAAGCCATGACTGCACTTGGGCTACCACTCACCTTGCTTCGGGCTGCTGAAGTTTTAGAGTCTGGTCGCAAATACGACGCCAGCACAACCGATGGTCAACGTATTGACTTAATCGTGTTGGATCGCGATCTCGAAGGCGCCGGATTGGCACAGGCCATTTACCGCTCCGTGAGATTGCGCGATGATTCCGGTGGCTCTGGCACTTCTATGCGTAGGCGCCTAGAACGCATTGCACTTAACAGCTGGGCAATTTCCACAGCTGGAATTCCAACGCAACATTTGATTGCAGTTGCAGAAGTTGGACCAGATGCTGCAGTACTTGCCTTTCAACATGTTCCGGGTCGCACCTTTGATTCAGTTGGTCATTCACTTGGAGATGCTGAACTTGCTGGAGCCTGGGAAATTGTTCGAGATTTACAGTCTGCGCGAATTGCACATCGCTCCTTGATTTCTGAAAACTTTTTGCAAGCAAGCGATGGCAAGGTTTACATTCAAGGGCTCGAAGATGGCACGATTGCCGCATCTGAAGTTCTATTGCGAATCGATCTTGCCGAAGCATTGGTAACTCTTTCAATTGAGTCAGACCCAATGCGCGCAATTCAAGCCGGACGTGTTGTCCTGGGTGACGCAGGCTTAGCGCGCGCACTTCCTGCTCTGCAACCCGTTGCACTTTCACCTCATACTCGTGCGCAGCTCAAGGAGAATCGCGATCTACTGACAACTTTGCGAGCCACAATTTTGCATAACATGCCAGAGACTGATGCAGAAGAGATTGAAATTGAACGAGTTAAGCCACGAACTCTGGTAACGATTTTTGCTGGAACCATCGCGGCCTACTTATTGCTAACTCAACTTGGTCGGGTCAACTTTTCGGAAGTATTCAATACTGCAGATACAACTTGGCTACTTACCGGATTAGGTTTATCTGCACTTACTTACGTAGCGGCAACGCTGGCACTATCTGGCGTAGTTCCAGAAAAACTTTCGTTTTGGAAAACTTTCCAAGCCCAATGGGCCGCATCATTTGCAACTTTGGTTGCGCCTCCAACCTTAGGTTCAGTTGCAATCAATGTGCGCTACCTGTCTAAGCAAGGAATGCATACTGCGTTAGCTGGAGCAAGTGTTGCGGTTGCCCAAGCCCTGGCGTTCTTTAGTCATATTTTCTTATTGTTTATTGCGGTAATTGTCGCCGGAACCTCCAGTGATTTTTCTTTCCGACCACCTCGCACCGCGATTATTGTGTTTCTTGTAGTTGCTCTTTCAGCTTCAGCGCTCTTCACAATTCCTAATGTCAGGCGCTGGGCAACCGAAAAGATTCAACCGATTTTTTCCCAAGTGCTGCCAAGGCTCTCCTCGCTTGCAAACCAGCCAGCCAAATTGGTTACCGGTGTTTTCGGAGTTCTGCTGCTTAACCTTGCTTACTGCGCCTGCTTAGTTGCATCGGTTAGAGCTTTCACCCCTGATGCTTCGATCGCTGCGATTGCCTTGGTTTACTTAGCTGGCTCGGTTGTTGGACAGGCCGCTCCTACCCCTGGAGGCTTGGGAGCTGTCGAAGCTGCCCTTGCTGCAGGTTTAACTGCTGCAGGCATTGATGCAGGCATAGCAATCTCAGCTACTCTGGTGTTTCGTTTAATGACTTTCTGGATCCCAACCATTCCTGGTTGGTTTGCATTTAGAAATCTGCAGCGAACCGGCGATCTCTAAGCCGAATTAGTAAGAAGGTTTGTCAGGTTCGATTTGGCTGACCCAAGCCAGGATGCCGCCGCCAACATGAATGGCATCTTTAAAGCCAGCACCCTTAACGGCAGCTAGAACTTCAGCTGAACGACCGCCAACTTTGCAATGCAAAACTATTTGCTTGTCGGTTGGCATCTTGGTTAGCGCGTCGCCCATCAAAAATTCATTCTTTGGAATCAAAACCGCACCAGGAATGCTCACAATGTCGTATTCATTTGGTTCGCGAACATCGATAAGCAAGAAGTCTTTTTCGCCACGCTCACGAGCCTTTAGCATTTCATCCAATTGCTTAACGTTGATGGTTGAATCAACGATCGCTTCTGCTGCTTCAGTTGAAACGGCTCCACAGAATGCTTCGTAATCAATTAGTTCGGTAACGGATGGATTTTCGCCACACACTGCGCAGTTTGGATCTTTACGCATTTTGATTTTGCGATAAGTCATTTCAAGTGCGTCGTAAACAATTAGTGAACCAACAAGTGGCACGCCTAAAGTATATGTGTATCAATTGGTGCAAAATACTTTAGTAGACCAAT
>JALRCB010000109.1 GCA_023257525.1 Candidatus Nanopelagicales bacterium | reverse complement strand
TGATCCCAGCTTCGGCACCAAGCATTCGAAGGTGTGCGTAAGCGGTTCGTTTCGGATGGAAGAACTTTGCATCCAGATGAGCGCCAATTGTGCGAGTGACTGGGTAATGACTAGAAAGTTTCTTTCCGTCATAAAGAGTCTCGCCGCCACCGCTATCTAGGCCAAGCATCAGACGCATAGTCGTAGATTTACCTGAACCGTTTGGACCTAAGAAACCGGTGACTCGACCGGGTTCAACTGTGAACGATAAATCTTTAACTGCGTGAACGCTGCGAAAATGCTTGTCTAGATTACGTGCTTCAATGCGCATAAATTCAGACTAACGCAACCAAACTTTCAAACCTAACTGAAGACTAGTTATCTTCAGTTTTTGAATTTGCCTTAATTTCTTGTGCAAAATTGCTGAAGGTGTCCGTTAGCGCGGCGCGACTATCTGTGATGCGTGAGAAGACATCAGCGGCTGCAGCTTCTGCCTCGGTGAATCGTGCACCTGCTTGGTTCGCAATCTGAGTCATTGTTGACTGAGCATCGAACCATTGTGAGCGAAGATCTGCGATTCGCTTTGTTAGATCATCAAGTACCTTGCGGTTTGCATCTACTGAAACTAAAACATTGTCGCGGTAGGCAATGGCTGCTTGGCGCAATGATTCAGCTTCGGCGCGAGATGTTTCAGATGCAACGCGTACGATTTCATCTGCCTTTGCCTGTGCTTGCGAAACGATAAGTTCAGCTTGCTTTTCTGCGGTTTGAAGCTTTGCTTGTGCGTCCGCAATAGTTGCAGCGTGGCTCTTGCTTGAGTCTTCACCTAGCGCACGAGCGTCTCCACTCGCTTTTTCAAGTAATGCCTGAGCATCGCCAGTTGCTTTTTCAAGCATTGCTTGAGTGGCGTTGGTAGCTTCAGTCTGCAATCGCTTTGCTTCAGCTTGTGCCGCTGCGATTTGTGCGGATGTGCTCTTTTCTGTTTCGCTGCGAAGATTTGAAAGTTCTGAATCGGCATTCGCACGAAGCGTCGCTAGTTCTTGTTCAGTCTGGGCGCGCTGTATAGCTAACTCTTTATCAACGTTTGCCTTTAGAGCTTCTGCTTCAGAGGCAACTTCGTTTGCACGACGGGTTGCATCTTCAAGAAGTTTTGCAATAACTTTTTGATTTTCCGCTGCCTGGGAGTCAGCATCATTTTGAGTTGCTTCAAGTAACTGAGCTGCCTGGTCTCGGGCTGTTTCCAAAGTTGCTGTTGCCTCGGCGCGAAGTTTGCGAGCATCGACATTTGCGGCTTCACGAGTTTGGCGAGCATCAAGTTCACAGCTGGCGCGGATTTGTTCGCGTTCAGACTCAGCTTGTTGCAAAGTGTCAGTAGCTTGTTCGATTAACTTGCCAGCGCGAAGACGTGCGGCGCGGATGATTACGGCAGCATCTTCGGCCGCGATCTGAGTTAGCGCATCTTCATCCATATCGATAAAGCTTGGACGACCAACTGCGCCTTCCAGTTCAGTAATGCGTGCCTGCAGTGCGCTGATGGTTCTTTCGGCATCCGCGAAATCCCGCACACCATTCGAAACGGCATCGCCAGATTCTTCGCTTTTGAAAAAGCGTCCTAAACCCTTGCTGTCACTCATTTGATTTCCTCATTTCCCCGTATCCAAAGAATAGGGGCAGAAAGCCCAAGATGAAAATCCGATTTGTCGGAATTTAGGAAAACCTATCGAGAGCGGGATCCGCCACGGGATCCGCCGGAACGACCCTGTGGACGTCCGCCGCCAGATCTGCTTGGTCCGCCTGATCGACGACCGCGAGCTGGTGGTTCTGCTGGTGGTTTCCAAGCAATTCCAGTTGGCTCTTTGGCGCCTGTGATGGCAACAAGTTCCTTAGACATCGGCTTAACTTTGACCACCTCTGGATCTACTCCAGCGCGGGAAGTCATCGCAGTTACTGCCTTTTGCTGACGTGGCCCAATCATGGTTACGACTGCGCCGGTCTCACCTGCGCGAGCGGTACGGCCAGCACGGTGCAAGTAATCCTTGTGATCATTAGGTGGATCGATGTGAACAACCAGGCTGACACCGTCAACGTGAATACCGCGAGCAGCAACGTCAGTTGCAACTAACACGTCGGTAATTCCTTCTTTGAATGCATTCAAAGTGCGGGTACGAACGGCTTGGGTTTTCCCACCATGCAATGCGCCAGCTGGCACACCCTTGTTGGCAAGGTCCTTTGCGATGCGATCTACGCCGGCTTGAGTGCGAGCAAAGAACATGGTCTTACCCTTGCGAGAACCAATCTCGGCCAGGATTGCTGGCTTGTCTTCGCTATAAGTAATGAATAAGTAGTGCGTCATTGTCTTAACTGATGCCTTACCTGAGTTTGTTGCGTGTTCGACTGGATCGTGCAAATACTTGCGAACGATCTTGTCTACGTCTTTATCCAAAGTCGCGCTGAATAGTAAGCGCTGGGAATTTGGTTTTGTCATATCCAGGACTTCAACGATCTGTGGCATGAATCCCATGTCACACATTTGATCGGCTTCATCAAGAATCGTGATTTCGATTTTACTTAAGTTGATATGTCCTTGCTCGACTAAGTCATTTAGGCGACCAGGTGTGGCAACAACAATTGGTACGCCACGCTTTAGGGCATCAATTTGTTTTGCGTATGGCATGCCACCAGCAATTAAACGAATATCAAGATCGACAGCTTGCGCGTATGGCATCAATGCATCAGTTACCTGCATAGCAAGTTCACGTGTTGGAACTAAAACGATTCCAAGCGGATGCTTTGCAGTTGCTTTGCGATGCGCTAAACGAGTAACCATTGCAAGGCCGAATGCCAAAGTTTTTCCAGAACCAGTTTGTCCGCGACCTAAAACATCGCGACCGCTGATTGCATCTGGCAATGTCTTAGCCTGGATTGGGAATGGTGAATCAATGCCTTGACGCTTTAGTGTGCTGAGTAATTCAGTTGACACACCTAGTTCAGCCCAAGAGCTTGATGCAGTATCTAATGCAACTTCGGCAGAGTCTTCTGACATTGCACTCTTGCTGCTTACGCGTTCAGTCGAAGGCTTCTCACGTGGCAAGCGAGACTTTGGTGCATATACTTCTTCACTCTTAGTGCGAGGTGCGCGTGCTGGAGCTTCATCTCTATATGAACGTGGCGCACGACTTGTAGGTGCATCGTCACGACGGGCGCGCGGTGCGCGCGTAGGCGCTTCGTCGTTGTATTTACGTGGTGCACGAGCTGGACGGTCGTATTCAAAACGGTCGCGAGCAGCGCGAGTTCCGGCTGGCTTTTCGCCACCCTTTCGTTGTGGTTTGCCCGAAGGATTCCAAACATCATTACTACGCTTGGCGCCACGAACTTCAGCGCGTGGAGATTCGGCACGACTACGAGCATCTGGGTCGCGAGGTTCGCGAGGCGCACGGGAT
>JALRCB010000108.1 GCA_023257525.1 Candidatus Nanopelagicales bacterium | reverse complement strand
AAGCTTTAGCCTCTAGTTTTGGATTAGTTTTGCCAAGTCTTTTAAGTCAAAGCAGACGTCTATTCCAAGTTCAATGAGTTGATCAGTAACGTCAATTGGCATGTCTTCTCCTTCTAATTCTTGATTGAGCCTGCCACCCATGATGACTTGTGGAGAGATTTCTCGCTTTTTCAATTCTGCCAAAAGATTCTCGGCATAGCTCAGGGCCATTCCATTGTGAGTTGAGATCAGAATTGCAGTGGCGCTTTCTACCAATGCCAGCTCTGCTAACTCATCGGGATCAATACCAACTGATCCTAAAATTGGTTTGATATCCAAAGTTTCAATTGCGTCAATAACTAATCGCATTCCAATTTCATGCACATCACTTGAAGCAACGACTGGTTTATGTGACCTTTTGAGAATCCAATTCGATGGACGGACAACCTCTCTGATTTTTGATCGCTCAGCCAGAAAATCCTTCAATACATCCGTTGGCACGAGCGGCTCATAGCCATCAAAGAGTGGATCTTCCGTTGGATTACCAACACCAAAGTTCTTCTCAATTGCACTTGGCCCCATACGCCTGACCGCTAGTAAGAGCTGTAGCGGATCTTTAATGTCTACGCCTACATCTGCCAATCCATTGATTAAGTTATCAAAGAACTTGTTGCCGCTTTCAATAAGTTCTTTACTTTGGTTCTCTAAATGACTCCAATTAGTTACCTTGTAAATTGAATCTAATTTTGATTTTGTGTGATGCGCAATAGTCTGCACGTCAATGATTTCTTCTGGAGTTGGTACTCGAATTGCTTCTGTTACCGGCACTGGCATTATCGATGAGCCTGCCCTCAAATGTTTGTCAGCCAGCATCATATAGAGCACATCGACCCCAAGCACGCCATAGTTGAGCTCAATGTTTTGCGTATATCTAGTTGTGTTGCCGAAATAGAATGATGAACATACTTCTGCTGGACGCAATGATTCAACAGCCATTGTCACGATTGTTTTTGTGATTGGGTCATGAGTTAATCCACCATAAGCGTGAGCAAGATTTGCGCCAATCAATTCTTCCACTAGGTATCTTTCGAACTTGGCCCATCCGACATAGGACGAGTAATCGCCAAACTGTGCAGGGAATCCATCGTCCAAATAGGAATGAACAACTGCACCTTGGCTAGCCTTACTTGCCATTAGCCCAAGTGCCTTTACAACTTCACTCATCTGGTCGATGTCGTCACCTGGCCATCCTGGATACTTCCAGGCGAATTGCGATAAGTTGCCGATGTAGTTAACCCCAGCTTCAAGCGCCCTTCGAGTGTTATCAACTGAAGCTGGTGAGCCAATCATCATGTCGCCCATGTGGGGTTGAATTTGAATTGATTGCGCTACTTCATTCCATTCCATGTCGGAAGTCAGCATCGGCCCAGTTTCCTTTATTGCGCCAGCTCTAAATTCTGCGGGTAATCCCATGCGGCGATCTAGCGCGATAATAAATCGATCAATGTAAAACCCGCGATCCGCTGTTTCATTGAAGATTTTCTCTAAACCTTTTTTTGTCTCCGGCCAATCTGTAAGTCCAATTGTCAGCGCAGTCATCGTGCGCCCAGCTCGAGCCATTTTCAGTTTGTATTCAAGTTCAGAAGAGACCCCATGGTGTTTACAAAAGGCACTGACGCCCACATTTATTTGATTACCAGCAGCAATACCCTGTTGCACCAATTCAAGTCCGTTTGGAATTGGCTTGGTGCCTAAGTATTCCTGAACTTGTTTCATGGGCATCTCCTCAAGGCAAGTATGCTCCGTCGGACGCCAATATGCGAAGGGCTTTTGCAATCGTTTCGATCTTGGCTTGCATTGTTGTTAAGCCAAGTTCGAATGTGACCGCAGTCGTTTCCGGGAATGTTGAGTTAACCCAAATCGTAAATGTTCCGGTGTAGGAATTTGTTGGCGAGCCTGACTTTTCTCCTGGAATGCATTCGGATTTGAATCCAGTTAACTGCGAAAGTCGGTCGCTAATTGTTGCTGGTCGCTCAGGCGGACAATCTATCTGTGCATATGGCTGATGAAAAACCACGATTCGTTTTGGGTTTATGGTTTCAACGGCGTTCATTAAAGCTAACGTTTCAGGTTCACTTGCTGGACTCGGTCCGCTATAGGTTCTTGCCATTGGGTCTGAGGCAACCCACTTAACTGGGAAGTTTCGATTCAGGTCAACGCCATTTGCATTACGGCGGGTGACTAATTCTGCGCCATCCGGATTGGCGTCACGAAGTACCCAGATTTCCGTATCGGCTGCCACAGCTTGCGTCATTAGTTCATCCACGATGCGTTTGCCATCTGGTTCATCACCGTGGACTGTACCCACAACTAGCAAGGCATTATTTGAGTCGATTGCCGAGCCAATCAGTCTGCAAGCCGTAATGTCTACCCCATTAACGGATTGACCTACAGAAATTGTTTCTTGGCAACCACCAGGTTTGATTGCCTCAGGTTCCTGCCAAATTTGAAATGCCCAAACCCCAGCTACTACAGCGATAGTTAGCAATGCGCCTTCTATCAAGAACAACCAAAATTTCATGCGCACGAGATGAATCTATCTGGGCATTTGTCTCAACCAAATAAAAACGGTCCGACACTCTGATGAGAGCCGGACCGTTTTCTAATTCAATTAATCGATGTTATCCATCGAATCTGAACCCATGCCGCCTGGTGCTTCTGGTGTGGTCTTTTGAACCTGCATCAAGAAGTCAAGGTTGCTCTTGGTCTCGCGAAGCTTAGTAAGCAATAATTCAAGAGCCTGCTGGGAATCAAGTGCGTGAAGAACGCGACGAAGCTTCCAGATGACCTTAAGTTCATCAGCAGCGAGAAGAATTTCTTCGCGACGAGTTCCAGATGCTTCAACATCAACCGCTGGGAAGATGCGACGATCAGCCAGGCGACGATCCAGCTTAAGTTCCATGTTTCCAGTTCCCTTGAATTCTTCGAAGATAACTTCATCCATTCGAGATCCGGTATCAACAAGAGCGGTTGCCAAGATGGTTAGTGAGCCACCCTCTTCGATGTTGCGAGCAGCACCAAAGAACTTCTTGGGTGGATACAACGCAGCTGAGTCAACACCACCGGAAAGAATACGGCCGGATGCTGGCGCAGAAAGGTTGTAAGCACGACCAAGACGAGTCATGGAGTCCAAAAGAACTACAACGTCATGACCCATTTCAACCAAACGCTTTGCACGTTCAATTGCTAGTTCAGCAATTGTGGTGTGGTCTTCAGCTGGACGGTCGAAAGTTGAAGCAATGACTTCGCCCTTAACCGAGCGCTGCATGTCTGTTACTTCTTCTGGGCGTTCGTCTACCAAAACAACCATCAAGTGAACTTCCGGGTTGTTTTCAGCAATCGCATTTGCAATGTTCTGCAAAATCATGGTCTTGCCAGCCTTTGGTGGCGAAACAATCAGACCGCGCTG
>JALRCB010000107.1 GCA_023257525.1 Candidatus Nanopelagicales bacterium | reverse complement strand
GATGGCAGCAGTCAGTGAGGGCGCTGCGGCAGGAGCAATGTTCCTGGCTACTGTCGCAATTTTGTTCACGGCATTAAGTTATGCGCGAATGGCGAAGCGTTTCCCTGCTTCAGGTTCGGGTTATACCTACGTTCGCAAAACTATCGGTGCCCGAATTGGCTTCTTGGTCGGGTGGTCATTGCTTCTCGACTACTTCTTCATTCCAATGGTTATTTGGCTATTTGGTGCAGAATTCCTTTACGCTCAATTCCCAGATGTGCCACGAGCAGTCTGGCTGGTTTTTTTCGTAGTCATCACAACGATTATTAACATTCTTGGTATCAAGGTTGCTGACAGGGCCAACATGATCGTTTTGACCTTCCAATTCGCCATTCTGGTGATTTATTTCGTTTTGTCGATCAACCACATCCTCCAAACCGGTGGTGCTCAGCAATTCATGACCCTTGAGCCGTTTATTGGTATTCACCAACAAATTGGCCCAATCGCGAGCGGTGCAGCTATTGCTGCATATGCTTTCCTTGGATTCGATGCAGTGACAACCCTTGCGGAAGAAACCAAGAAAGCAGAACGAAACATTCCACTTGGACTTGTTCTCGTTGCTCTTATTGGCGGTGTGATCTTCGTAATTATGTCTTTCTTGATGGGCATCATCATGCCTGGTTCCGAATTTGCGAATGAAGCAGGCGTTGGAACGGACATTGCGTTGATGATCGGCGGAAATGTTTTTGCTGGATTCTTCCTCGCTGCTCTTGTAGCGCAGCAATTCAACGCAGGTATTGCTGCTCAAGCCAGTGCAGCAAGACTTCTATATGCAATGGGCCGCGATGGAGTATTCCCCAAGAAGTTCTTTGGAAAAATCAATGCTCGTTTCCTCACACCAGTCAACAACATTGTTCTGGGAGGAATCATTGGACTTGGGGCGATGTTCTTGTCGCTCCAAACTTCAACTTCGTTTATCAACTTCGGAGCCTTCGTTGGCTTCACTATGGTGAACGTCGCAGTGATTGCTTTCTACTTCAGGAACAAGGATCAAGGACTGAACGTATTTGTCTACATTTTGCTCCCAGTTATTGGCGCACTGGTAGATATTTATCTGCTCTTCAACCTGGATGATATAGCAAAGATTTTTGGCCTCACCTGGCTAGGAATCGGTTTTGTCTATCTCTTGATCCTCACACGTGGTTTCACCCGCAAAACTCCTGAACTATCAGCAGTTGTGCACGAAGCCTAAGGAAAGTTGAGAACGGCGGCTCACATTCCGGTGTGAGCCGCCAACTCTACTCAGCGCAAAAGATCAAATGAATCAAACAATGAGGAACAATGACTAATTACGACAGTTTTTATATTGGTGGAGAGTGGGTTCCTGCCGGTACAGCTCACACCCGTGTTGAAGTGCTTAACCCGGCTACTGAAGAAGTTCTTGCAAAAGTTGCAATGGCGGAAAACGAAGACGTCGACAAAGCGGTAGCCGCGGCGCTTGCAGCTTTCCCAAGTTGGTCACAAACCTCTCCATCCGTCCGTGCTGGGTATTTACGAGCCATCGCAGATGCGATCGAAGCACGAACAGAAGAAATTGCCAACCTCATCACTTCTGAAGTAGGCACTCCAACTGGCCTCTCAAATGCAGTTCAGGTTGGTTGGACTTTGCACTATTTGCGAGATGCGGCTGATGCGGCTGAGAAATTTGATTTCGAAAGTTCATTCGGTGGAACCGCAGTAGTGCGAAAAGTTCCTGTTGGTGTAGTCGCCGCAGTAACCCCTTGGAACTACCCGCTCATGCAAACTGCAGCAAAGATTGCACCTGCATTAGCAACCGGTTGCACCGTTGTACTAAAGCCTTCGGAGGTTTCTCCACTCAACTTGTTTGTACTTGCCGAAATTGCCAGCGAAGTTGGCTTACCCGCGGGCGTTCTGAATATTGTTCCGGGAATTGGCACGATTGCAGGAGAGCACCTCATATCTCACCCTGACGTTTCTGCAGTATCTTTCACTGGTTCGACAAGAGCAGGTACTCACATTGCATCAGTTGCCGCCCAGGATGTGAAACGCGTAACACTTGAGCTAGGCGGAAAATCTGCAGCAATAATTCTTCCCGGTGGAGATTTGAGTGCTGCGGTTCGTTCCACAGTTAATGACTGCTTTGCAAACTCAGGTCAGAAATGTGTTGCACACACTAGGTTACTTGTGCCGGCTAAATCTTTAGCTGAAGTGGAATCATTGGCAATTGAATATGCGGACGCTCAAGTTCTTGGAAACCCAATTGACCCTTCGGTTACGGTTGGCCCCTTGGTCTCAGATGCGCAAAGGACACGTGTTCGCGATCATATTTCGAGAGCCATTTCTAGCGGCGCCAAGCTACTCACAGGTGGTATCGAAAAACCTACAGGTTTGGAATCTGGATTCTTTGTCAAACCAACTGTATTTAGCGGTGTAACTCCAGAAATGCCTATAGCTCAAGAAGAAGTTTTTGGGCCAGTACTTTCAATCCTGAGTTATGAAACACCTGAAGAAGCTGTTGAAATCGCAAATGGGTCTGAGTACGGACTCGGTGGAGGAATTTGGTCTAAGAGCCGTGAGGAAGGGTTCGAGTTTGCTCGACAGCTTCGCACCGGCCAAGTATCCGTCAATGGCGCCATACCTACTGCTGACATGCCCTTCGGTGGCTTCAAGAAGTCCGGCATAGGTAGAGAGGGCGGAATGCATGCCCTCGAAGAGTTCGTTGATTTACAAACCATTTATTGATTTGAATGCCCGTGAATAGTTCAGAAATACTGCACCCTGCTTTCGAATTCACACCTGAATTTGAGGCACGTGTTGTGTCAGATAGAGAGTATTTACATAGGCATCCAGAGTTGTCACTTGCGGAATTCAGGACAGTTGAATTCCTCTCAAATCGTCTCAAGCAAATTGGGTTGGAAACCTACCAGTTCGGTGAAACTGGGCTGGTAGGGGTCCTTCGCAATGGGAATGGACCAGTGGTCGCATACCGTGCAGACACCGACGGCCTCCCGGTAGAGGAACAAACTGGGCTGGATTTCGCAAGTGACACACGTTCAACAATCGGGGGCAAAGAAGTCCCGGTAATGCATGCCTGTGGTCACGATATTCATATGGCCGTGGCACTCGGAGTTGCTTCAAGGCTTGCAGCAACTACCGATTTCTGGGCTGGAACTGTTGTATTCATCTTTCAACCTGCAGAAGAGATTGCTGCGGGAGCAAAACTGATGATCGAGGCAGGTCTTTGGAATGAAGTATCCAAACCAGAGATTGTCTATGGCCTGCATGTAATGCCTTATGAAACTGGTAAAATTTTTGTGCCAATTGGTTCAGCAATGTCAATGGCAGATTCTTGGAAAATTACAGTTCTAGGCCGTGGTGCACATGGGTCTCAACCTGAGCAATCAATTGACCCAATCGTTATTGCCGCATCTACAATCCTCAGGTTGCAATCGATCATCTACAGGGAAGTGAGCCCGAGGGAAATCGCCGTCTTAACTGTCGGTACCTTCCATGCAGGCCTCAAGG
>JALRCB010000106.1 GCA_023257525.1 Candidatus Nanopelagicales bacterium | reverse complement strand
AACTTTCGAATCGCTTCCACATCTAGTTGCATACCTCTGGTCATTATTGTGACACCTGATGCAGTGACATCTTTAAGATTTGCGACTAACTGCTTTTCCGAAAACTTGAAGTGCGATTCGATTTTCAAAACACTCGCCAAGCTTGGCGATTGATTTGCCAGCTTGGACACTGCGTCGGCGTCATCTGTTGTCAACCAAGCTATATGTTCATTTACTAAGCCACCGTTACATAGCGAGGCGACTGCATCAAGTGCACTGGCACGAATCAATGCTGGATCGGGAACGACCAAGTAGTTACCAAGTGGCGCAGTAGCAGTTGCTGAATCTCCAATGACTTCAATGTTTAAATCTTTTTCAGAATCGATCAAAACTGCAGCGCGTAGGTCTGTGCCAGCACTACTCAAAAAACACTCAACTAAGTCACCATCAGAACTGATCCAGCGCGCATCCCAATCTGCGAGATCGGACTTATCAATTCCAGGCGCAACTTTTGCCAGCACTGGGTGAGTAGTTGCAATCTCGTTAATCTTTTCCCAACTGGGAGACCATTGTGAAGGATCAAAAATTCGCTTAGTGTTTCCCATTGAATCTTTTGCAGCATTTGGATCACGACGAGCTGGATCAACGAAGACAACATCCACATCTCTAGGTATTACAAAGGCGTTTGCATCGGCGCATTGAACGCTAACGCCAAACTCCTTGAGATTATGCCGGGCATACTCTGCTATTTCTGAATCAATCTCAATACCAGTAACGCGCAATCCGGCACGAGCAAACGCTCGAGCATCAAAACCCAAGCCACAAGTCAGATCCAAAACGTGGGCATTAGTACCAAACTTGCGTGCGATGAAGTTAGCGCGGTACTGAGCAACTACCGGTCTAGTAGCTTGACTAATTCCATCCTCGGTCAGCAATAACTCGGCAGCAGATTGCCCCCAGCGTGCTTCTAACCGATGCTGCATCTGGGCTTGACTGAAGGCTTGTGAAATCAAATCGGGAGTTATTTCGGAAAACTGCCTACGGAGTGCCGGGATCGCAGTGAGGGGTGCCGTGTAGCCTCTGGCAGCGTGGATTACTGCCTGTCCTTCGGGGCTTTGTAGCCAAGAAATGCTCACACCCCAATCTAGAGCAGTCCTTGAATTGGTAGGGTTATGAGGTGTTCACGCGCCGAGTGTGACCCCAGGAGGCTTTTTAAAGTGTCGGTAACCTCGCGTGGTTCGCGCCGTTTAGAAGAGGCGCGTGACGAGTTAATTTCACGAGTAGAAAAGTCCATTTCCAAAGACCTAACTTCCGTCGTATCTCGCTACTTTGACTTAGTCGCACCGGAAGATCTTGTAGGAACTGAAGTTCGTGACCTAGAAGGTCTAATCAAGTCCCACGTTGCCTTAGGTCAAAGTCGAACACCTGGTATTTCCAAAGTTCAGGCACTTTCACCAAGTCTGGATGCGCAAGGCTGGCAGTCACTCCACAGCGTTGTTCAGGTTGTAACTGATGACATGCCGTTCTTGGTTGATTCTGTTTCAGCTGAAATTTCTCAGCAAGGGCGTTCAATCCGAGTTGTAATCCATCCACGGTTTTGGGTTAAGCGCGATGCGCAAGGTGAATTGATTGAAATCTTAGATCGCGATGTTTTGCCAGGTGAGTCTGCGCCAGATGGTGCAATTCAAGAATCTTGGATCAGCGTTGAGATTGATCGCGAATCTGATTCAGCAGACTTAGCATCAATTGAATCCAGAATTCAGCAAGTTCTATCTGACGTGCGAGCAACCGTTGAAGACTGGCCAGCAATGCAGGTCAAACTAGATGAAGTTATTTCTGAAATTGAAGTCGCAGCCGGAGTCAGTGACCGAGAGCGCCGAGAAGCAATCGAATTCTTGAGCTGGCTAACGGATAATCACTTCACGTTTATTGGCTATTCCAAATACGCACTTTCTAAGAACGTCTTGGCAAGTGTTACTGGGGCAGGCCTAGGCACGCTTCGGGATGCAACAAGTGGCAGTTACTTAAGTGAAGACGACCAAGATCACTCTTCGATGTCATCGCTAATGATCGTCACAAAAGCCAAGATGCGCTCAACCGTTCATCGTCCGGTTTATTTGGATTACGTTGGCATTCGCCAAGTAGATTCCTCTGGCAAACAAATTGGCGAGCATAGATTCCTAGGCTTGTTCTCATCTGCGGCTTACAACCAGTCGGTAAACAACATTCCAGTTCTTTCGAGCAAGGTCGCAGATGTAACGGCGTCGATGGCATTAGGCCGCGATTCCCATAGCGGTAAAGACTTAATGCAGTTCTTGGAAACGTATCCACGCGATGAAATGTTCCAAATTTCACCTGAGGAATTGGAAGATGTAGCTCGTCGAGTCCTACAACTTCAAGAGCGACGCCAGGTCCGGGTCTTTACTCGCACTGAAGTTTTCGGGCGCTATGTTTCGGCCTTGGTTTACTTCCCACGCGATCGTTACACCACCGAAGTTCGACTACGTATGGAAGCGATTCTGTTAGCTGCTTACGGCGCAACTTCAATTGATCACACAGCTCGAGTTTCAGAGTCCGATTTGGCTCGTCTCCATTTTGTAATTCGCAAGCCACTAGGCAAAGACATTCCACAAATTGACTTAGAGCAGCTCGAAGTTGATCTTGCTGATGCCACTCGATTCTGGGAAGACGATTTTGCTGAATCACTTGTTGAACAAGTTGGCGAAGAGGACTCTGCAAGACTCCTTAGAACTTGGATTGATTCCTTCCCAGAGTCATTCAAAGAAGATGTGCCGGCAGGTAATGCGGTTTCACACTTAAAGATCATCGAGTCCCTTGAGTCGCAAGCACCTGGAGCCATCAAGGTTTCTATGTATACGCCGGAATCCCCAGAAGATGGCACGAGGCGCTTCACGATTTACCGAGTGGATAGTGCGATAACACTATCTGCAGTCCTTCCAATGCTTCACGATCTTGGTGTTGAAGTAATTGATGAGCGTGCTTATGACCTTCGCCGAAAAGGTCACCCAGTTGCTTGGGTCTATGACTTCGGTCTGCGCTTTGATGACTCGAAGGCGCCAGAACAAGAATCTTTGTCGGAACGATTCTGTAATACCTTCATGGCAACTTGGCATGGGGAAGTCGATAGTGATCCGTTTAACGCCCTAGTAATTCAAGCTGGACTTTCGGCTCGAAATGTTGGAATCATTCGCGCTTACGCGGCTTACTTGCGCCAGGCCGGCACGCCATTTAGTCAGGGTTACCTGCAACAAGTTTTGCTGTCGAACATAAACATTGTTCAGCTACTCGTTCAATTGTTTGCGGTGCGATTTGATCCGGAACTCGAGCAAGATCGCGATGCCAAGCAAAAGCAATTAGTAAGCAAGATCGATGATGCACTTGATGCAGTTGCAAGTTTGGATCATGACCGAATTATGCGAGCAAGTATCTCGTTGGTTTCAGCAACTTTACGAACGAACGTTTACCAATTAGATGCAAACGGTAACTATCCGCAGGTTATGGCCTTCAAGTTGGATCCAAGTATGGTTCCTGACTTGCCATTG
>JALRCB010000105.1 GCA_023257525.1 Candidatus Nanopelagicales bacterium | reverse complement strand
AGGCTAATGGTGGCCTTCATTATGGCAAGGTCCTTGATACTGAAACATTTTCAAACGGCACTTCAATTGGTGCGTTTGGTTTGTGAACAGTAACGGTAACTGAGGTAACACCTGAGATGTCTAAGCATTCATGCGCAATAACATCGGCTAGTTTTTCAATCAAATCAAATGGTTCGCCGGTAATTGCAGCATGTGCGATGTTGGCAAGCTCTGCATAGTTAACCGTGTCACGAACATCGTCAGACTTAACTGCAGCCGAAAAATCTGAAGTTACTTCGATGTCAACCGTGAATGTCTGGCCTTCACGCTTTTCTTGTTCAAAAACTCCGTGATACCCAGTTCCAGATACACCTGTTAAATAAATTTTGTCGGTCATGAGGTTTTCGCAATCCGATCTACTACAGCAATCGCATCTCTTGTTGGTTTAACATCGTGGACTCGAACTGCCCAGAGTCCACGAGCCGCCATAAGTGTGGAAATTGCAGTAGTTGCACTCTCCCGCTCATCTGAGTCTCGAACCACGCCATCTTTTGCCAGCAACTCACCTAAGAATTTCTTTCGGGAAGCTCCCATCAAAATTGGCAGGCCCAATCCTTCAAGAACGTCTAGGTGCTTGAGGATTGGCCAGTTCTGATCAACAGTTTTTGCAAATCCAATACCCGGGTCAACTGCAATACGCTCTCGCGCGATTCCAGCAGCGACAGCTAAGTCCACTTGCTTACTGATTTCAGAAGTTACATCAGCAACCACGTCGCTATATTCCGTGAGCGTATTCATGATGTTGGACGGGCCACGCCAATGCATCAAAATGTAAGGCACAGTCAGAGTTGAAACATAACTCAACATTTCAGGATCTGACTTACCACCACTGACATCATTGATCATGCAGGCACCGGCCTCAATAGCGGCCCGAGCTACTTCGGCTCGCATGGTGTCAATACTTATAGCAACTCCAGAATCAACAAGACCTGCAATTACCGGAAGCACTCGATCGAGTTCGACTTGAACTGAAATACGTTCCGAACCTGGTCGTGTTGATTCGCCTCCGATGTCGATGATGTCAGCGCCATCTTGAATCATTTGAAATGCGTGGCTGATTGCAATCTCGGTGTCATCGAATCGGCCGCCATCGCTAAAGGAATCCGGCGTGACATTAAGTACGCCCATCACAAGTGTGCGATCGAGGTTTCGCAGATTTTCGGGAAGGCCGCTTGGATGCAACATGGAAAGTTACTTTCCGTTAATTAGTGACATCGCTTCAACGCGGGTGGCAGGATCGCGCAGTTGACCACGAACAACTGAAGTTAATGTTGTCGAGCCTGGCTTGCGAATTCCGCGCATTGACATACATAAGTGTTCGCATTCAATTACAACGATTACGCCGCGGGCGCCAAGTATGTCTGTCATCGCGTCAGCGATTTGAGTTGTTAGCCGCTCTTGCACCTGTGGCCGACGCGAATACATATCAACCAAGCGGGCAATTTTTGAAAGTCCAGTAATTTTGCCGTCTTCACCTGGGATGTAACCAACATGGCCAACGCCATGGAATGGAAGCAGGTGATGTTCACATGTTGAGTAGATCGGAATATCTCTCACTACTACTAGTTCGTCATGGCCTAACGAAAATGTAGTTGTTAGAACGTCGCGGGCAGTCTGATGTAGTCCACCGAAAATTTCTTCGTATGACTTAGCAACTCGAGTTGGAGTTTGCGCCAAACCTTCCCGATCTGGATTTTCGCCAATACCAATGAGCAATTCCCGAATCGCAGCTTCGACGCGAGCCGCATCGAATGGCTGCAACGCAGGTGGTTCGCTTTGTTGTTCGATTGGATCGATGCTCACGCGTCAGCCTGAGGTGACTTAGCCCCTTTGGACTTAACTGATTTAACCTTGGTGGCTTCCGTCTCAGCCTCTACTGATTCGGCAACTGCTGGCTCAACATCGACGACTTCAGAAGCTTTAGCTGGAGCATTTGGTCCAAAGGCGTTTGTGTTAGATAGCGGTGGCACATCAACTGGTGGACGGTCACTTGGGCTGCGACGAGCTGAACCAGTCCAGGCTGGACGTCCTGGGCGACGCTTTAGTGGTTCGAAGATACGTTCGATTTCTTCGCGATTTAGGGTTTCTTTTTCAAGTAGCTCAACAACAAGAGCATCTAAAACATCGCGGTTTTCAGCAAGAATTTCGTAGGCCTCATGATGCGCAACGTCAATGAATGCGCGAACTTCTTCGTCAATTGCCGAAGCAACTTCTTCGGAGTATTCGCGGCCATGACCCATATCGCGACCCATGAATACTTCTCCGGATTCGGCGCCATATTTAATAGCACCCAAACGCTCAGTCATTCCGAACTGCATAACCATCTTGCGAGCAACCGAGGTTGCCTTTTCAATGTCATTACTAGCACCAGTTGTTGGGTCGTGGAAAACCATTTCTTCGGCAGCACGGCCACCAAGCATGTAAGCAAGTTGATCTTGCATTTCGCTTCGCGTAGTCGAATACTTATCGTTTTCAGGAAGCACCATGGTGTAACCAAGCGCACGACCACGAGGCAAAATTGTTACTTTATGAACTGGGTCAGTATTTGGAAGCGCAGCAGCAACTAATGCGTGACCGCCTTCGTGATATGCAGTGATTAATCTTTCATGTTCACCCATTACGCGAGTTCGCTTCTGTGGTCCACCAATTACGCGATCGATTGCTTCATCAAGCGTGGCGTTGGTGATGATCTTTTGATCAGTGCGAGCAGTAAGCAATGCTGCTTCATTCAAAACGTTAGCTAAGTCGGCACCGGAGAAACCTGGAGTGCGACGAGCAACTGCCATTAGGTCTACGTCTTCAGCAATCGGCTTACCCTTTGCGTGCACAGCCAACACATCTCGGCGACCAACAAGATCTGGAACATCTACTGAAATCTGGCGATCAAAGCGACCAGGGCGAAGTAGCGCTGGATCGAGAATATCTGGACGATTTGTAGCGGCGATGAGAATTACTTGATCATGTGGTTCAAAGCCATCCATCTCAACAAGCATCTGGTTTAGTGTCTGCTCACGTTCGTCGTGGCCACCACCCATACCAGCTCCACGATGACGACCGACTGCATCAATTTCATCGATGAAAATAATTGCTGGAGCGTTTGCTTTAGCTTGTTCGAACAAATCGCGAACCCGGCTTGCACCAACACCAACAAACATTTCTACGAAGTCAGAACCTGAAATTGAAAAGAATGGTGCGCCAGCTTCGCCCGCAACTGCGCGTGCAAGCAAAGTCTTACCTGTTCCCGGTGCTCCATATAGAAGAACACCCTTTGGAATCTTTGCGCCAAGTGCTTGGAACTTAGCTGGCTCTTGCAAGAACTCCTTGATTTCCAAAAGTTCCTGCACGGCTTCATCGGCGCCGGCAACATCAGCAAAAGTTGTTTGCGGCATATCTTTGGTGATCATTTTGGCTTTTGATTTACCAAACTGCATGACCTTGCCGCCACCTTGCATTTGTCCCATGAAGTAGAACAGCAAGCCCAAAATCAAAATGATTGGAAGGACGGAAGCAAGCAAGCTAACTAGG
>JALRCB010000104.1 GCA_023257525.1 Candidatus Nanopelagicales bacterium | reverse complement strand
GACATGAGTTTTACATCCCAAAGCATTTCAAACTGCTCGCGAACCGCATTGTCAGAAACATGTCGGTAACCGGAGAGTTCGTGTGGGAAGGAACCCATGTCACACGCGCCCTGAACATTATTCTGGCCACGAAGTGGGTTAACTCCCACGCCATCACGGCCGATGTTTCCAGTAGCCATAGCAAGGTTTGCCATACCCATAACCATGGTTGAACCCTGCGAATGCTCGGTAACGCCTAGACCGTAGTAAATCGCAGCATTCTTGCCAGTTGCGTACATGCGCGCGGCCTGACGAATAGTTTCGGCTGGAACTCCAGATTGTGCTTCTACTACTTCTGGGCTGTTCTCCGGAAGTTCGATGAATTTGCGCCAGCGATTAAACGGTCCTGGATCGCAACGCTCAGCCACAAACTCTTCATCAATCAAGCCTTCAGTTGCAATTACGTGTGCAATTGCATTGACCACTGCCACGTTGGTTCCTGGCTGTAGCTGCAGGTGATGATCAGCCTTAATGTGTGCTGATTCAACTAGATCAATCTTGCGCGGATCAATAACAATTAAGTTTGCGCCTTCGCGAATTCGGCGCTTCATGCGAGATGCAAATACTGGATGAGCGTCAGTTGGATTAGCGCCAATAACTACGATTACATCGGTCTTTGCTACTGACTTAAAGTCTTGAGTTCCAGCGGAAGTTCCAAACGTAGTGCTTAAGCCATATCCCGTTGGTGAGTGGCAAACTCGGGCGCAGGTATCAATATTGTTGTTTCCAAAAGCAGCGCGAACCATTTTTTGTACGACAAAGATTTCTTCATTGGTACATCTTGACGAGGAGATTCCGCCAATGCTGTTATCGCCATACTTTTCTTGAATCGCCTTTAGCTTGGTCGCGGTGTATTGAATTGCTTCATCCCACGAAACTTCACGCCATTCATCGGTAATCTTTTCGCGAAGCATTGGCTTGGTGATGCGATCTGAGTGTGATGCGTAACCCCAAGCAAAGCGTCCCTTAACGCAACTGTGACCTTCATTGGCGCCACCAGTCTTAGTTGGAACCATGCGAACTAATTCGTCGCCGCGTAATTCAGCATTAAACGAGCAACCAACACCGCAGTAAGCACAAGTTGTTTGAACTGTGCGAGTTGGCATTCCAAGATCAATTACTGACTTTTCTTGCAAAGTTGCAGTTGGGCAAGCCTGAACACATGCGCCACACGAAACACATTCACTAGAAAGGAAGTTCAAGCCACCAGGACTTACCTTCGAGTTAAAGCCACGGCCTTCAATGGTTAGCGCGAGAGTTCCTTGAACTTCATCACAAGCGCGAACGCATCGATTGCAAACAATGCATTTGCTTTCATCGAATGAGAAATATGGGTTGGAAGAATCTGTTGGAGCATCTAAGTGGTTCTTGCCATCCATGCCGTAACGCACTTCGCGAAGTCCTGCTACCCCAGCCATATCTTGCAACTCGCAATCGCCATTAGCTGAGCAAGTTAGGCAATCAAGCGGGTGATCGGAGATGTAAAGTTCCATGACACCCTTGCGAAGCTTTGCAACCTTGGCGGTCTGGGTGCGCACAACCATGCCATCTTCAACCGGAGTTGTGCATGATGCTGGAGTGCCACGACGACCATCAATTTCAACGATGCACATTCGACAGGATCCGAAAGGCTGCAGTGAGTCAGTTGCGCAAAGCTTTGGAATATCGCAGCCACTTTCACCTGCAGCACGCATGACAGAAGTGCCTTCAGGTACAACGTGAGTTTCGCCATCAATCGTGACGCTAACCATGACATCAGAGTTTGATTTTGGGGTACCGTAATCGGCTTCACCGATACCAGAGCGCATCGGCATAGTTCCGCGTGGATCTGAAAGTAATGTCATCACTTCACCTCTACCTTTATACCAAAATCTGCCGGGAATAACTTGAGTGCACTTCGAACTGGCAGTGGCGTTAATCCACCCATTGCACATAGTGAGCCATCTGTCATAACTTCGCATAAATCTTCAAGGAGTTCAAGGTTTTTGGCCTGCTCTTCACCGGCAACAATGCGATCAATAACTTCAACGCCACGAGTTGAACCAATTCGACAAGGTGTGCACTTGCCGCAAGATTCTTCGGCACAAAATTCCATTGCAAAGCGAGCTTGCTTGGCCATGTTCACAGTGTCATCAAAAACCACGATGCCACCGTGACCCAGCATGCCGCCAACCTCAGCCAAGGATTCATAACCCATTGGAACGTCCCATGATTCAATACCAAGGTAAGCGCCTAGTGGCCCACCAATTTGAACCGTCTTGATTGGTCGTCCACTATGAGTGCCGCCGCCAACTTTGTTCACCAAGTCGCCAAGAGTAATTCCAAATGGAAGTTCAACAATTCCGCCACGCAAGATATTTCCAGCCAGCTGGAAAACCTGGGTTCCACGGGAACGATCCACTCCAAATGATTGATACGAAGCTGCGCCATCAGCAAGAATCATTGGCACAGCTGACAAAGTCATCACGTTGTTGATCACAGTCGGTTTGCCAAACAATCCAACAAGTGCTGGGATCGGTGGCTTAGCGCGAACCATGCCGCGCTTACCTTCCAAGCTTTCTAGCATGGCGGTTTCTTCGCCACAGACATAGCTGCCAGCGCCAACGCGAACTTCTAAGTTGAATTTGAACCCAGAACCAAGAACCGAATCTCCGAGTAATTTATTTTCATTTGCGATCTCAATTGCTTGATTCAAAACATCGATTGCATGTGGGTATTCAGATCTGACGTAAATCAAACCTTCAGTTGCCCCAACCGCAATTCCAGCAATGATCATGCCTTCGATCAGCGTGAACGGATCGCCTTCCATAAGCATGCGGTCAGCAAATGTTCCACTGTCACCTTCATCGGCATTGCAGCAAACGTACTTCTGGTCTGATTCCGTTTTCAATACGGTATTCCACTTGATTCCAGCTGGGAATCCAGCGCCACCACGGCCTCGAAGTCCTGATTCGGTTACTTCATTGACGATGTTGGCCGGGGTCATTGCGATTGCGTTGCGCAAACCCTTTAGACCGCCATGGGCTTCATAGTCAGCAAGTGAAAGTGGATCAATTACACCTACTCGCGCAAATGTGATTCGTGTTTGATTCTTCAAGAAATCCAAGTCTTCGACAAGTCCTAAGCAAGAGTCATGTGGACTTCCAGACAGTAGTCCAGCAGCAATTAAGTCAGGAATCTGATCTGCCGAAACATTTGCGTAGCCAATTCGCCCAGCCTCAGTTTCAACTTCTACTAGTGGTTCTAACCAAAGCATGCCGCGGGAGCCATTGCGCACAACCGTTACGTCAAGACCAGCCTTGGCTGCATGATTGGAAATTGCTTGAGCCACTTCATTGGCACCCATTGAAAGAGCTGCAGAGTCCCGAGGAACGAAAACTTTTGTCATGCGGTCACCGCCGAAGTTGCTGCAAATATTTTTTCACAGGTGGCTCGGCCGATTGGTCCACCATTTACCATGGCTGCCGGGCCAAGGGCGCAGTTACCCAAGCAAAATGTCTGCTCCATTTGAATGTCATCTTTGATGTTGCCCTTATGGATGTCGTAGCCTTTGTCGTGAAGTTCACTAATCAGGCTTGCACTTCCTGAGGCTTGGCAGGCTTCCGCAACGCA
>JALRCB010000103.1 GCA_023257525.1 Candidatus Nanopelagicales bacterium | reverse complement strand
GTAGCCATGTCCATTACTAGATTCGGCGCTCCTTCACGAGGAACACCAGCTGCAATTGGATTGGTAGCGATTCTTGCTTCGGCTCCGCCTGGAGGAGCAACGTCTATCGCGCCACCACCAACATTCATAAACATGAATACTGCAATACCTTCGTTGGCTGTATGATCACAAAAATCAGCAAACCTTCCAGCTGGATCACAATTCTTAACAGTCACCGCAGCAATGCCGTGTTGCCGAGCACGTTCAATCAATAAGTCAGTAGCAAACGGCATAACTAAGTGGCCGTAATTTGTATTTCCATTAACGCTGACTAACGATCCGCTATCTTGCTCAAGCGTAGGAATCGCTGCTGGGTTTACAAAGCCGTCGCGTGCGCGATATGCATATTCTCTAAGTCGTCGGATTCCGTGCGACTCATGGCCAGCTAAATCGGAGGCGACCATTTGATTCGCCATTTCGGTGGCACCGGCAAAGGGAGTGCCTACAGCTTGAAGCACTTCTGAAATGAATCGAAACAATTCAGCATGATCCACCAACGTGCCAACTTGTTTCGCCATATTGAATCCCGACTTTAGATTTCTATTTCTGCGCAGGTTATCAGCCCAGAGAATTGGGAGAACTCAGATGAAAAGGTATAGGAATAGTCAAGATTTCCTTCAAACAGCGCTTTTGGGTCGCAAGAAATTCGATTTTTTCATAGTTTTAAGGCAGTTCAGGCGTTACTGCATCCCCCGTCGGTGACGCCTGGACTTTCTTTATGCCTTTTGGATCTGGTATTAACTCAGCAGTTTGGCGCGCCAGACATCACCGTTTCTTGTTAATTAAGTGAGAATTACAAGGTGGAATCAACGGTTTATCGCAGAGGTTCCGATGGAAAAATCGTCGGAACCCCAGAAGCTAAGCCAGTAATTGAAATGCCGGCCCCGCCAGTATTCGCGGTAACCACTTATCGAGCTGGTGACATCGGCCAAACCCAAGCGCAACCCAAGATTGTTGCGGATACGCCACAGCCTGTTGTGCCAGTAAAACCAGAACCACAACAACCAACTCCAGTTGCTGTAAAACCTTCGCCAAAACTTCCTGCAGTTAACTTGCCTAAATTTTCATTCGGCAAAAGTAAGTCACGCTTCCCTCGACCAGTGCGCTACATCAGAAACATTGTGTTGGCATATCTGGGCTTCTATGTAGTTCTGGGTTTTCATGCAGCTGCCTCATTAGACAAGATGCCAGCATCTTCAAATGTTGCACTTGCTGATACCGCAGGAACTAACTGGTTACTTGTCGGATCAGATAGTCGCGAAGGATTAACCAAAGCCGAACGTAAAGAGTTACACACTGGTAAAGATGAAGGTTCACAACGCACTGACACCATCATGGTGATTCACATCGATGACAGCGGCAAACCAACCCTTGTGAGCTTGCCACGAGATTCATACATAACCATTCCCGCTCACATTGCACTTGATGGTTCTTCGGTTGAAGACCGCAAAAACAAAATCAACACAGCGTATGGCAAAGGTGGCGCACCACTTTTAGTTGAAACTGTGGAACGCAATACTGGATTACATATCGATCACTACATGGAAGTTGGCTTCAAAGGTATTCGCGATATCACTGACGCAGTTGGTGGCGTGAATATGTGTGTGCCAGCAGATGTGACTGATGAAAATTCTGGCTTGAATTTGTTGGCGGGTTGCCAAGAGCTCGATGGCAAGAACGCGCTGGCATATGTTCGAATGCGCTATGCCGATCCAAAGGGTGATTTAGGACGCATTGAACGTCAGCAACAATTCCTAAGTTCCGTCATGAAGAAAGTTGCAACGCCTGCAGTTCTGCTGAATCCAATCAGCATGTGGAAGCTGGTTGACGCCGGAACTGGATCAGTAAATGTTGGCGATGGCGATTCTGTCATGGACATCAGCAGTCTTGCCAGAGCTATGCGCGCACTGTCGAATGGAAATGGAACTTTGACTACGGTTCCAGTCTCCGAGACTGATGCCAATACGGCGGCTGGATCCTCGGTGATCTGGGACGATGCGGCAGCCCGAGATCTCTTTGTTTCATTGGGCGCAAACTAAGCCCAATAACGAGGCAATAAGTTTTTCCCTATTTAGCCGACCTAGTACCAGCCAAATCCCATTGATCTCATAAGATTTTTCAAGAGAACCCCCAACAAGGAGAACCATGTCTGCATTTGCACATGTCGCCAGCCAGGAAGTAGCCCTGACTGGATCCAACTACACAACCGTGGTCATCGTCGCCCTGATTGCGTTAGCTGCACTTGGTGTAGCCGCAGTTTTGGTACGCCAAGTCTTGGCAGCTGATGAAGGCACCGTCAACATGAGGAATATTGCCAAGGCAATCCAGGAAGGTGCTTCGGCTTATCTAAACCGACAGTTCCGTACCCTTGCGATTTTCGCCGTTTTGGTTTTCTTCTTGTTATTCCTACTTCCAGCGGAAACCCAGAATGAGCGCATTGGTCGCTCGCTGTTCTTCCTAGTTGGCGCAGTATTTTCCGGCATCACCGGCTACATGGGTATGTGGCTTGCAGTTCGTGGCAACGTTCGCGTAGCTAACGCTGCAAACACCAGTGGTGAACAAGAAGCAATGAAGATCGCTTTCCGTACCGGTGGCGTGGCTGGCATGTTCACCGTTGGTCTTGGTTTGCTTGGTGCTGCAGTAGTTGTTTTGGTTTACAAGGGCGAAGCACCAAAGGTTCTTGAAGGCTTCGGCTTCGGCGCTGCACTACTTGCAATGTTCATGCGCGTTGGTGGCGGTATCTTTACCAAAGCTGCTGACGTCGGCGCTGACCTGGTTGGAAAAGTTGAACAAGGTATTCCAGAAGATGACCCACGCAACGCTGCAACAATCGCAGACAACGTTGGCGACAACGTTGGTGACTGTGCAGGTATGGCAGCAGACTTGTTCGAGTCTTATGCAGTAACTCTTGTTGCAGCTTTGATTCTTGGTAAGGCAGCCTTTGGTGAAATCGGTTTGGTTTTCCCACTCGTTGTTCCTGCAATCGGTGTACTAACCGCAGTTGTCGGTATCTTCGCAGTAACACCACGTGCTGGCGATCGTTCTGGAATGAGCGCGATCAATCGCGGCTTCTTCTTGTCCGCTGTTATCAGCGCCGTGCTTGTTGCTTTGGCCGCGTACCAGTTCTTGCCAGCAACTCTTGGTGAACTACAAGCTGTTTCAGATCCAACCTTTGGTTTGGCTGAAGGTGTAGTTGTTAACCCTCGTCACATGGCAATTGGTGCAGTACTTATCGGTATCGTTTTGGCCGCAGCAATCCAGCAATTAACTGGGTATTTCACAGAAACAAACCGCAAGCCAGTTGATGACGTTTCCAAGTCATCTCTAACTGGACCAGCAACTGTAATTCTTGCTGGTATCTCACTTGGTTTGGAATCTGCGGTTTACTCCGCACTTCTAATCGGTGCTGCTGTTTACGCCGCTTATGTTTTAGGTGGCGCATCTGTACTGCTTGGATTGTTCGCAATCGCATTGGCCGGTACTGGTTTGCTAACCACTGTTGGCGTTATCGTTTCGATGGATACCTTCGGTCCAGTTTCTGACAACGCACAAGGTATTGCAGAAATGTCAGGCGACGTTCATGGTGAAGGTGCACAGGTTCTAACAAACCTTGACGCAGTTGGTAACACAACTAAGGCCATCA
>JALRCB010000102.1 GCA_023257525.1 Candidatus Nanopelagicales bacterium | reverse complement strand
AAACTAGCGCAAATTGCCTTAACTAATGGGTTTTAGCCCGGCTTCGGCGCTCCCAAGCTCGGCAGCCATATTCAACAGCTACCGCATAGATTGCGCCAAGAATGGCATCAAATATGTAGTGCTCGCCACCGAATACCAAGGCAAAGAACATTAAGGCTACATAGAAAGTTAGGAAGACCCTCATCTTCAGGCCAACTCGGGCCCAGAAAAACAATGTGATCGTGACCGCCATACCAGCATGCAATGAAGGAATGGCAGCGACTTGGTTTACTACGCCTTGACCTAAGGAAATAATCTGACCGGCAATCGGCAGGCCAATGATCTCCCAGCCTCTCGTCGCAATTCGAACAACTGGCTCACAAAGGCCTTCACGTGCGGCATACCAAGGCGGCGCTGCTGGGATCAAAATGTAAGTGATCAATGCAGCAAATGAAATCGTGATGACACGACGGGCAAACTTCGACCATAGCTCTCGGTTCTTTACATAAAGGATTCCGACGATCGCCCAAGGTGCTACGAAATGCGAAACGTAAACCAAAGCAACTAAAGACTCCCACCAAGCGATTTGATTCGGGTCATAAAGATGTTGTTGCAACCAAACGGTTGGGATCTTGTCTTCAAATAACCAACCAAACCAAGAAAGTTCAATGTTGTAGATTTCTTCGACTCGAACTTTGAAACCAAACGTATCGGCTGCGCCACGGGAGTAGTCATATCCGTACAGCAAGATCGCAAATGGCACCCAGTCGGCAAACACCCTGATTGAGCGTGTTGTAGTGCCAATTGAAAAGGCAAGCGCCGCAGTAATAATGATCAGAAACTGGGTAGCTCGATCAAACGGAATTCCTTGCCACAGCACATACCCACCAGTAGCAAGTGCCCATATCGCCACAGCAAACTTTCGTTCATTGGGCCAATTGGACATTAGATTACGTGTGCTTTCTTGTTGGGTTCGTATCAGCCTAATCGATTGCCTCGGGCAGAATAGAGACATGTCCGCGCTTCGCATCAGCCAAGTTTCCAGCATTGAAGAAATGGAAGCAGTCAGCGCATTTCTATGCAAAGTGTGGGCTGGCGGACCTGAAGTCGTCCCATTTGATTTAGGTATTGCCGTGCTACATGTTGGCGCTTATTGCAGCGCAGCTTATGACGGCGATGAGATGGTGGCTGCATCCTTTGGTTTCCGAGGTGTTTTCAACGACAAAGACATCCTGCATTCTCACGTCACCGGTTCATTTCAACCGGGCGCAGGCTATGAACTTAAGCAGCATCAATTCAAATGGGCAAAGCAACAGGGTCTAGCTGGAATTACTTGGTCCTTTGATCCCCTAGTTCGCCGTAATTGTGTATTTAACTTCGCCAAACTCGGCGCAACTGCCGTTGAGTATTTGCCAAATTTCTACGGCACTATGACCGATGAAATAAACGCTGGCGACGACTCCGATCGACTATTCGTTTACTGGGATCTGGCGCAAGGTAGAGCTGATGGAAGTGTGTCACCAGAAGCAATCACGGTTGAGATTCCCGAAGATATAGAAGCCCTTCGTCGAACCGATCTTGCGGCAGCAAAAGCATGGCGAGTAAAAACTCGCGAGACTTTAGAGCCGTTAATGGCAAAAGGCTGGACCATCAAGGCAATGCAAGATCGAACTCACCTACTAGTAGAGCCACCGAAGTAAAGGGACAAAATGAAACTCGAAGCTGTTGAACTTATTCGTCTTGATGTTCCATTAAAGTCTGCCTTTCGTACATCCGAGGGCTCAGTAACAGTTCATGAAGTTGTTTGGGTGCACGCGATAACTGATGTCGGTGAAGGCTGGGCTGAGTGTGCGGCTAATGCGCTACCTGATTACTCAAGTGAGTACCACACGGCTGCTGCCGGAGTACTCCGCGATTTCTTTATCCCAGAAGCCATGAAACTTGGTAATCAGTTAACTGCTGAAGCAATCGCCCCAGCACTGCATTGGGCTAAAGGTCATCGCATGGCAAAGGCCGCATTAGAAACTGCTGTGCTTGATGCCCAATTACGAGCAAGTGGCACTTCGTTTGCTACTTACCTAGGCGCTACCAAGACAAAAGTTCCGGCCGGTGTTTCTGTGGGCATCATGGACACCTTGCCTGAGTTAATGAAAACCGTTGAAGGTTACTTGGCTGATGGCTACCTGCGAATCAAACTTAAGATCGAACCAGGCTGGGATTACGAACCAGTGAAGTTAGTGCGCGAAACTTTTGGTCCTGACCTACTACTTCAAGTTGATGCGAATACCGCTTACACACGGGATGATTTCGATCTACTAAAGCGTCTAGATGAATTCAATCTCTTGTTAATTGAACAGCCAATCGAAGAAGAGGACATCTTGGGTCATGCTCGGTTAGCTGAGTACATAAGCACTCCAGTTTGCCTCGATGAATCAATAGTTTCTGCTGGCGTTGCTCGCGATGCGATCGAAATAGGTGCTACCTCGATTATCAACATCAAGCCAGCTCGCGTTGGTGGCTACATCGAAGCCGTAAAGATTCACAATGTTGCCCAAGCCGCTGGAATTCCAGTTTGGTGTGGTGGCATGTTGGAAACTGGCATTGGAAGAGCTGCAAACTTGGCACTAGCTGCGCTGCCTAACTTCACTTTGCCTGGTGATACTTCAGCATCCGCTCGCTACTTTGAAACCGATACCACCGAGCCATTTGTTTTGGTTGGTGGGCACATTGATGTGCCAACAGGCCCAGGAATTGGTGTTGATCCGATTCGCGAAGTCGTAGACAGATTCACTGTCTCAACTGAATGGGTTAAGTAACTACTTCTTCGATCCAGAATTCTTTGGTCCAGACGTTCTTGGCTTAAGACCTGGAACTAAACCAGGCACTTTATTCATGTACTCGGCATAGCCCTTGTACTTAGCCGAAAGCAATACTTCTTCCCAGCGCATCTTGTAAGTCAACAAAATAGCAAGTGCGACCCAGACAATAATCTGTGCCCAAATGCCACTAGAAATTACAAGTCCAAGGGTGATTATCAAAAGTCCTAAATAAATCGGATGTCGCACGATGCTGTAGATGCCAGTAGTTACGAGCACGCCATCCGAATTTGGTACCGGATTGGCTGTTAATGATTTTCCAAGTCCCCTAAATCCTGTAAACAACAGAACTAGTCCTATGGCGATTAGCATGGTGCCTGCGATGTTTAACCAAGGCGCAACAGTTGCGCTATCCGGGAAAATGGCCAACACAATAATCAAGGCAAACTGCAGAAAGACCAGTCTTTTACCTTTTTGCAAATCATCCATACTCAAATTCTACCCGTCAATAAATCGCGCTAACCTCTATGTGTGATCAAAAAGCTTTCGGCCAGTCTCATGGCAGCACTGCTGATTACTGGCTGTGGTGTTGAGATTCCAGCAGGATATCGACCTTCGCAAAGCGCAGTGCCTAATGCTTCGATCACCGAGATTGCAATTGATCAGCGAACTGAGCCGATAGAAATATCAGGTCCTGGCCTTAATGGCGGCACTATCACCACTGAAGACATGTCAGGCATTGTCATAGTTAATGCTTGGGCTTCGTGGTGTCCGCCGTGTCGCGAGGAATGGCCGATCTTTGTTGAAATTCAGAATGAATTTCCTGAGGTAAACCTGCTTGGCCTAAATGAAGCCGACGATAAAGGCGCAGCCGCTGATTTCTTAAGTTCC
>JALRCB010000101.1 GCA_023257525.1 Candidatus Nanopelagicales bacterium | reverse complement strand
GTACCCCTCGACGACTACTGCTTGTTGCTGTTTCGCCATTTCTCTGCGCGCTAAATCAATTCCATAGAGAACTTGTGACTTGCGATAGATCGGAGTCTCTGGGGTGTTTAAATACTTTGGTCCCTGATCGGCTTCAGTAAGTTTGCGAGCACCGAAACCAATGGTGTCGCCACTTGAATCGCGAATCGGCCACATCACTCGATCACGGAACCGATCGTAAGCGCCACGCTGGCCTGAAACTGCAAGACCTGCGGTAATCATTTCTTCTTCAGTGAAACCTTTGCTGCGTAATTCATTGCGCAAACCATCCCAGCCAGAAGGTGAATAGCCAACACCAAATTGATCCCATGAAGCTTGATCGAAACCACGTTCTGTTAAAAAGGTTCGGGCGTGCTGAGCTTCGGGTGTTAATAGCTGAGATTTATAGAATGCTCCGGCCACTTTGTGGGCCTCAATGAGTCGAGCACGTTGACCTTGCTGGCCAGATGAATTGCCACTGCCTTCTTCGTAGCGCAATACGATGCCGTACTTAACTGCGAGTTTTTCAACGGCTTCGGTAAATGAGAGGGCATCGATTTTGCGCACGAAGGTAATAACGTCGCCACCTTCACCACAGGAAAAGCAGTGATACAAACCTTTACTTGGCGTCACGTGAAATGAAGGTGATCGCTCGTCATGGAATGGGCACAGTCCCTTATAGCTACCGCCACCAGCGGCCTTAAGGGTTACGGTTTCGCGAACAATCTCATCGATTCGGGCTCGCTCGCGAACTGAGGTTACGTCCTCTTCGCGAATTTTTCCTGCCACGTCCCCTATGTTACGTGCAGCTGCGTTGGTGCCACTGCACAAGGCTGACGTCTGTGAGCGCAGCAACCTGGTCAATAACTACGCGGAATTTAGCGTCCGATGACCCAGCATCAAGCCAGAGATTCGTGTGGAATCGATCCAGATTGGCTTCTGGGTCCTGATTCAGGAATTCAACTAGATCTTGAATCTGCTGACGCTGCCTGGAATACATTTCATCGGCGCCAGCTCGATTCATTACAAATCTGGCTGCCAGCGCCTTGAGTGCAGTGACTTCATATCGAGCTTCGTCTGGAACCACTAGGGATGCCTGATATCGAGTTAGTGGGCGCTGGCCATACTCAGCCTGGGTAGCTTGCTGAGCTGCAATACAGAAGCGACCGATCAAAGTACTTGTTAGGTTCTTGAGTTCCCCCAACGATCGCATAGTGCCATCAAATGATGCTGGCCAGCTTGGCAGCGAGCTAACTCGAATTAGCGCCGCATCCAGTTCAGCTTTAGCAAAATCTGATCCGTACCATTTTTGGGCAACTTCAACGACTTCGCTGCGACCAGTGCTGGATTTCAAAATGTCTATGTTTACGTGTCCGGCAAATACTGCATCTTCGATGTCATGTACACAATATGAAACGTCATCAGACCAATCCATAACTTGAGCTTCAAAACATGAAGTAGTTCCGGTTACCCCTTCGCGCACCCAAGCAAACACATCTGCATCATCTTCGTAAACTCCGAATTTAACTTCACCAGGTTTTTTAGCCCACGGATACTTTGATGCGGCATCAAGTGAGGCTCGAGTTAAATTCAGCCCTATAGTTTGTCCTGGACGTGGGCCGGTTGCTGGGCTTACGGCTTTAGGTTCTAAGCGAGTTAGCAATCGGAAAGATTGCGCGTTGCCTTCGAAGCCACCTATGTCTTTAGCTAATTCATTTAATGCAGTCTCGCCATTGTGACCAAATGGTGGATGACCAAGATCATGAGAAAGACATGCAGTATCGACTAAGTCCGGGTCGCATCCCAATGCCGAACCGAGTTCGCGTCCAACTTGGGCAACTTCTAGTGAATGCGTCAGGCGAGTTCGTGGAAAGTCTTCTTGACCAGCTTCCATGACTTGAGTTTTCACACCAAGTCGCCGCAGTGCAGAGCTATGCATAACTCTGGCGCGATCTCGAGCAAACTCGGTACGCTCAACGCTCTTGTTTGGTTCATTAACCCAGCGCAGGGAATCAAATTCGGTATAGGTGCCTAACATTTATCCACCACTGACCGCTAGTTCGGCTTCCCGAACTGTTTCAACTTCAGTTAGCGACATGCTCTGGGAATTTAGCCAGCCATCAGGCAAATTAACTCGACGATCTGGGGTAGTTCTGCCGCGTGGAAGTTTTGCTAACTCTTCATCCAAAATCTGATCTCGATTAATTGTGCTTAGCAAGTCATCAAATTCTTTCAGACTGGAAATCAAAGACAGTGCACCTCGGGTTTCACTGCCAGCTACAACGCCCTTTAGGTACCAAGCCATGTGCTTGCGCATCTCTTGGCAGCCGCGGAATTCATCGCCATGCATTTCAACTAACAAGTCACCATGACGTCGCATTAGATCAACAATTACTCCGGCATTCGGCTCAGCTGGAACTGCTTCACCGGCAAACGATGCGCGAATCTGACCAAACAACCAAGGTCGTCCTAAACATCCTCGACCAACCACTACTCCCCGAGCGCCAGTTTCATCGAGCATGCGCTGGGCATCTGCTGCCGACCAAATGTCACCGTTACCAAGAACTGGAGTATTTGGAATGTGTTCAACGAGTCTGGCAATTGTGGTCCAGTCTGCTTTGCCACCGTAATACTGCGCCGCAGTTCGGCCATGCAGTGCAACCCAAGTTACGCCTGCATCAGATGCGATTTTTCCAGCATCCAAATAAGTGATGTGATCGGCATCAATACCAACGCGCATCTTTACCGTCACCGGGACTTTGCCTTGAGCATTCTTTACGGCTGAATTAACAATGCTGGAAAACAGATCGCGTTTCCAAGGCAATGCGCTTCCGCCACCTTTACGAGTAACTTTTGGGACTGGGCATCCGAAATTCAAATCAACATGATCTGCCATGTCTTCATCGACCAGCATCTTTACCGCCGCACCAACAATGTCCGGATCGACGCCATAAAGCTGAGCGCTTCGGGTTTTTTCATCCGAATCAAAAGTGACTAAGTCCAAGGTTTCTGGATGGCGCATCAACAAAGCCTGAGAAGTTGTCATCTCGGCAACGTAAACCGTGTGATCAACGTCGACTTGACCTGCAGCATTTCGCATCTGAGCAGAAGCTTCACGGCATACTCTGCGAAACGCTCGGTTTGTAACTCCCGCCATCGGCGCAAGTTCGATAACCGGATCAGTGGCTAATAAATCTGCAAACATCAGCAGCCGACGAGGCGAGAGCCTAACCAAGAGACAACGGAATCAAGTCCAACGCGCTCTTGTTCCATAGTGTCTCGATCGCGAATTGTTACTGCATTGTCTTCTAAGGTTTCGAAGTCAACGGTTATGCAATACGGAGTTCCGATTTCATCTTGACGACGGTAGCGACGACCGATTGCACCGGCATCATCAAATTCAATGTTCCAGTTCTTACGAAGTTCGGTCGCCAAGTCCTTTGCTTTTGGACTCAGGTCAGCATTTCGTGACAACGGCAAGATTGCTGCCTTTACTGGTGCCAGTCGCTTATCAAAACGCATTACTACGCGCTTATCAACGCCACCCTTGGTGTTCGGTGCTTCATCTTCGTCGTATGCCTCGAGCATGAATGCAAGTACTGCCCGAGTTAGGCCAGCTGCAGGTTCGATTACGTAAGGCACATACTTCTCGCCAGATTCTTGATCAAAG
>JALRCB010000100.1 GCA_023257525.1 Candidatus Nanopelagicales bacterium | reverse complement strand
ACATGCCACTGAAATCGTGAATCAAATAAGTAAAGGCAAGTTCCGATATTGTGAACGTCCGGTTCACATTGTTTATACCGATTACTCCAAAGCCAAAGGACAAAGTCTTTGGAATTCCGTTAACATTCTTTTTGACTTGATATTGAGGTAACCATGCGTATTGCTCAGCTGTTCTTAATGGCCATCATCTTTGTGTTGTTGTGGTTTGCCCTGCACCATCGCTCATCAACTGAGGCTCGCGCCTTCCGCCGCATTGCGTTTTTGGGTCTAACCGTTCTAATCATTTTGGCTGTGATTTTCCCAGGTGTCCTAACTTCGATCGCGAACACTTTTGGAATTGGTCGTGGCGCAGACTTGGTCATCTATCTGGTTGCAATCGGCCTACTGTTCTTTTCAGTTAGCACGTACCTTAAGTTTGGCGACATGGATCGTCGCATCACACTTCTTTCTCGTCACATCGCACTTCTTGAAAGCAAGGGCGACATCGGACGTGTTGATCCTGATTCACTTAAGTAATCTCTATGCCGTTTGAACCGACGTTCATTACTCCCGGTGTTCTGCCACTTTGGTTAGACATCGGAGCTGTGGCATTAGGTGCGGTTTTTGGGGCGACTCTTGCAAATTCTCGCCAAGCGCCACTGCTTGGTGTTTTACTAGTTGGTATCTTGCTTGGCTTTGGCGGCTCAATGATTCGCGACATTTTGCTAAACACCGACATCAACGCCTTAGTGCACGGTCGATACATCACCACAGCTGTTATCGCTTCAATTATTGGAGCACTTCTAGGTGACCTGCTCCTGAAGCCGATGTGGTTGTTCACCATGTTGGACGCCACGGTTATGGGATTGTTCGCTGTTATCGGAACTGAAAAAGCATTGTTGTTCGGAATGCCGATTAGCTCGGCACTATTCATTGGAACCTTGACGGCAATTGGTGGCGGAATTATCGCTGACTTACTTACAGGCGTGAAGCCTGATGTGATGTCTCGTGGCCCTTGGAGTGCCTCGATGGCACTAGTAAGCGCATGCTGGTTCATCATCTGGTTCGAACAAGGCTTTGTCCGATTTGCAGAATTTAGTTCAATTGCGTTGTGTGTATTACTTCGAGCAATGGCAATTTGGCGCGGCTGGGAAGCACCGCACGCAGACCACCTAAAGCCAAATACCTGGATCAAGCGAAAAGGTTAGACCGTTTCTAAATAGACTTGCGACATGACTTTTGATGTTGCGCGCGTTCGTTCCGCTTTCCCTTCTCTTGAATCTGGTGTTGCCCACTTTGATGGCCCAGGTGGAACCCAAACTCCACTTTCAGTAGGTCAAGCAATCTGTAAGACCATGACTGGTCCGCTTGCCAACCAAGAAACGATTACCCAAGCTGAGCGAAATGCTGAAGCAGCTGTTGACAATGCCAGAAGTGCAATGGCGGATCTTTTAGGTTCTACGCCAGAAGGAATCTTCTTTGGCCGAAGTATGACTCAGATAACTTTCGACATCGCTCGCACTCTGGCCCAAGACTGGGGACCTGGTGATGAAATTGTTGCATCACGTTTAGATCATGATGCAAACGTTCGTCCTTGGGTTCGGTACGCACAAAAATCTGGGGCAACACTGCGTTGGATTGATTTTGATCCAGCTACTGGCTACTTAGATGTATCCGATGTTGAAGCCGTACTTACTGATCGCACCAAATTAGTTGCAATCACAGCTGCATCGAATCTAATTGGCGCGCGTCCTGACATTCCAGCGATCGCTAAGGCTGTTCATGCAGTTGGCGGATTGCTTTATGTTGATGGCGTTCACAATACCCCGCACGCTGTGGTGGACTTCAAGGCAATGGGAGCTGACTTCTATGGTTGCTCACCTTACAAATTCTTTGGACCGCATCTAGGTGTTATGACTGCCTCTCCGGCACTTTTAGAAACTTTGCACCCAGATAAATTGTTGCCTTCAACTGAACATGTTCCAGAAAGATTTGAACTTGGAACTTTGCCATACGAAATGTTGGCAGGCGTTACTGCTGCAGTTGATTTCATTGCAGACATGGTTCCAGGGTCTGGATCGCGCCGAGAGCGAATTGTTGTTTCGCAAACTGCAGCAGATGAGCATGAGCATGCCTTGAATCATCGTTTGCGCGAAGGTTTGCAGGCTATGGAAAACGTCACACTGTATAGCAATGCCCGACTAAAGACCCCAACTGAGTTATTCAGTTTGGCTGGAATTGATTCTGAACGCGTTTACAAGTTCTTGGCAGAGTTAAACGTTAATGCGCCAGCTGGAAACTTCTATGCGATTGAGTGCTCACGTCATCTCGGTTTAGGTGATGATGGCGCAATACGAGCCGGACTTGCGCCTTACAACACCGTTGAAGAGATTGATCGCTTACTTGAAGGTCTGGCCGAAGCCACCATCAAATTGAAGTAGCCACTTAAGCTACAGAAATTTGATCGCCTGCAACAGTTAGGGCAATTTTTGCAAGTGGTGTTGCTGTCAGGTTCTTCGAGGTTGATTCATCTGGAACACCAACTGAGTCATACTTCGCGCCGTGACAAGCACAAGCAAATCCACTGGCATCTTGATTAGCCTCAACGATGCAGCCTTGATGCGTGCACTTTGAGCTGTATGCAATGAAAGTTCCTGCAGCTGGTTGCATTAAGTAAGCCGGCATACCTGAATTTGGATCGGTGAACTTGAAGACTGTGCCAACCGGCACGTCAGCTGCGGTGGCAACTACTTTGGTAGTGGGACCGGTTGGTTTTGAGCTGGCCAATTCTTCTTCAGTTGGACCTGATGCCCCTGTGGAATTTGAGCAAGCAGCTAGGCTTGCAATTGCAACACCTGCGGCGCCAGCGGTTAATACTTGACGTCTTCCAATTTGTTTAGCCATACCTAAATAGTGCCATTAACTATGGAAGTTCGCCTGTCAGTCCCTCGGGTACAATAAGAACATAACTAAATAGTGGTGGTTACCTATCCAGTAATCCCCTGATGAAAATCTTGGGGGTGAACGGTTTCGACTTTGGTAGTCGAAATGGGAGAAGCGAGCCGAGAATGTTGGTCATCTCGTAAACGTCCAGCAAAAACAATAAGTGCCAAATCAAACCGCACTGATTTCGCCCTAGCTGCATAAGCTAGCCTCGAAATCCGCGAGACCAGGGGCGTTCCCGCTCTGGATCCTCGTGTCATTTAGGGAACTTACCAACGGAACCGGTCGCGGGTTCTGACGGAAAATCTAACAGTGACTGTGCCTGTCGACATCTTGTTTGCGTGAACGTCGGGGCAGAGAAAAGCTAATGCAAACTGCGCTCGGAGAATAACCAAATCTTCACCTAAGGACCCGGGTTCGATTCCCGGCACCTCCACTCAAAAGACCTCGCCGTTGGCGAGGTCTTTTTCGTTCCGGTGCCGGGAATCCAGTTTTATTTCCGTTTGCCATTTCGCTGCGCGAAGCAAACGGCTCCACCACAAAAAATCCGCCTGTGTACCAGGGGTTAACCTTCTGAAAATTTCCGAGCTACGAGTGTGATCGCGAGTTCCCGGTGGAGGTTGAAGCGAACGAAGTTCGCGAACACCTCTACCAACTAACACCCCCACCCAACTAATAAACTCGTCCCATGACCCTCACCACTTGCCTTTGGTTTAACGGACAAGCCCGCCAAGCCGCACAGTTTTACACCAGCATTTTCCCGAATAGCAGAATGGGAAGTAACTGGGTGGCTCCAACAGATACCCCAGGAAACGAACAAGGCGATGAGGTCTACGTGGATTTCACAATCTTCGGTCAGCCATT